>JAHWYA010000185.1 GCA_020028115.1 Anaeromyxobacter sp. | reverse complement strand
AGCGAGGCGAGCCTCGCCCGGCGGACGAGCCGCTCGAGCGTCTCGAGCCAGGCGTTCCCGTAGTCGACCTCCGCCGCGCCGGGCACCCCGTCGCGCAGCCGCGCGGCGAGCGCCCGCGCCGCCTCGAGCGAGATCCCGGGGGCGCCGACCTCGACCGCGTCGGGGAGCGCGCCGGGGCCGACCCCCTCGAGGACGCGGGCCTGATCGCCGAGGTCCGCCTCGAGCCGCCGGAGCGCCGCGGCGGCGGGGACCGCCTCCACCGGCCGCCCCGGGGCGATCGTCCGCGCGGCCCGGGCGGCGACCTCGAGATCGGCGCCGGGGGCGAGGTAGACGGAGAGCTGCACCTCGCCCGCCCACGCCTGCAGGAGCCGCTCGGCCCCGCCGAGCGCGGCGGCGAACAGGCCCGTCGCGAACACGGCGACGAAGATCGTGGCCGTCCCGACGAGCGCGACGTACGGCCCGCGGGCCATCGCGCCGAGGGCGCGGCGGATCGCGTGGAGGGGGCGCAGGGTCATGGCAGGGCGCCCCCTCCCCCGCCCCGCTCCGCGGGGCGATGGAAGTCCGGGGACAAGCGGCGCACCGAGTCCCCGTCGGAGAGGAGGCGCCCGCGGTCGAGGACCACGACCCGCTTCTTGTACCGCTCGAGCAGCGAGCGGTCGTGCGTCGCCACCACGACGGTCGTGCCGCGCGCGTTGGCGGTGTAGAGCAGATCCATCACCTCGAGCGTCCGCTCGGGGTCGAGGTTCCCGGTCGGCTCGTCGGCGAGGAGGAGCGCGGGGTCCGCGGCGAGGGCGCGGGCGACCGCGACGCGCTGCTGCTCGCCGCCGGAGAGCGACGGCGGGAACTTGTCCGCGCGGTGCTCGAGGCCGACGGAGCGCAGGAGCGCCTTCACCTTGCGGCGGAGCTCCTTCTCCGCGATGGCGCGGACCTCGAGCGGCAGCGCCACGTTCTCGGCCACCGTCCGGCGCGCGAGGAGCTTGAAGTCCTGGAACACGACCCCGATGTTCCGGCGGACGAACGGGATCGCGGCGGGGCTGATCTTCGCGACGTTCTTGCCGAACAGGAGGAGCTGCCCGCTCGTCGCGGGCTCGTCGCAGAAGATGAGCTTGAGGAGCGTCGACTTCCCCGCGCCGGAGGCGCCGGTCAGGAACACGAACTCGCCCTTGTCGATCTCGAGCGACACGTCCTGGAGCGCCGGGCCGTCGCCCGGGTACTCCTTCGTGACGTGGAAGAGCTGGATCACGGGAGGCTACTTCCGCTCCCCGAGATCCTCCGCGAGGTACGAGAGGATCACCTCGTCGAGGCTCTTCTCGCTGATGAGGTCCTCGCCGAAGAGCGTCTCCGCCCCGTCGTTGCGGAGCGCGGGCGCGGGCGCCTGCCGCGCCGCGAGGACCTCCGGCGGGAGCACGTTCGCGGCGGGCTTGTCCGGGAGCGCCACCCCGGCCTTCATCTCGACCTTGCGCCCGTCCGCGTGGATCTGCCCGGGCTGGTACGAGTGCGCCTGCTGCGCGTACGCGACGTCGATGTCGTCGTACACCCCGTTGATGAGGTTCCGCAGCATCTCCTTGTGCTGCTCCTCCATCAGCTCGCGGACGACCTGGGCGAGGTTCTCCGCCCCCACGATGTCGGCGTAGGACGTCTTCTTCGAGGCGAGGATGTTCCCGCCCACGAAGAGGTGCGTGATGATGTGGGGGTTCTCCAGGCCCGAGTCCTCGGTCTGGATGTGGTACGGCTTCCCCTTGTGCTTGATGTTGTGGTTGAAGCCCACAACCATCTTCTTCGCTTCGACGGCCATCGAGCCCAGACTGTACCGGATCTCGGTTAGCGCGGCGAGCAGCCGGAGCGAGCGGGGGGCTCGGGGGGGCGCGAGGCCCTGAGCGAAGTCGAAGGGCCGAGTGTCCCCCCGTTCAATCAGACGTCCACGTGATCGGCGGCCGTGACCGGCCGGCCGAGGAAGCGCCCGGCGACGGCGAGGAACTTCTCCGGCGCGTCGGTCACGAAGAACCGGTGATCCGCGGGCCCGGCGCCGCCCCCGAACGTGGCCCGCACCTCGGCCGCGACCGCCGCGGCGCTGTCGACGAGCGTGACCCCGGGGAGCTCCGCGCCGATCGCCGCGGCGAGGAGCGGATAGTGCGTGCAGCCGAGCACGAGCGTGTCGATCCCTGCGCCCGCGAGCGGCGAGAGGTAGCGCCGGGCGACGCCCCGGACGACCTCGTCCGCGGGATCGGTCCAGCCCTCCTCCGCGAGGGGGACGAAGAGCGGGCAGGCCCGCGCGATCACCTCGGCGCCGGGCCGCTCCCGGCGGATCGCCGCCTGGTACGCGCCGCTCGCGACCGTCCCCTGCGTCCCGATGACGCCGATGCGGCCGGTCCGCGAGGCCCGCGCCGCGACGCGCGCGCCCGGGTCGACGACGCCGATCACCGGGACGGTCAGCTCCGTACGGAGCGCGGGGAGCGCGACGGCCGACGCGGTGTTGCACGCGACCACGAGGACGTCGATGCCGTGGCGCGCGAGGAACCGGGCGTTCCGGAGCGAGTACTGCGTGACGGTCTCCGCCGACTTCGTGCCGTACGGCACGCGGGCGGTGTCGCCGAGGTAGAGGGTGTCGGCGCCGGGGAGCGCGTCGAGGACGGCGCGCTGGACGGTGAGCCCCCCGACGCCCGAGTCGAAGATGCCGATGCGGAACACGGCGCGAGTCTATACCCGATCATCCCGGGCGCAGCCTCGCCGGAGGCGAGGCTACCCGCAGGTCGCCTGGAGCTGCACCGGCGCCGCGGGGACGAACTGCTCCTCGCCGGCGGACTGGCCCGGCGCGACGGAGAATCCGGGGCTGAAGCAGGCGCGGCGCTGCTCGACCCCGCCCGAGACGAGCTGCATCCACTGGACGGTGTACGGCCCCGCGGGCAGCCGGAAGATGAGGTCGTTCGGGAACGGGTAGAGCGTCGGGACCGTCGAGGCGTTCACGACCGCCGCGGGCTCCTGGGCGATGTCGTCCCAGACGGAGAACCAGAGGAAGCAGGGGCCCGTGCCGCACACCGCCGGCGTGGAGGCGACCGCGTAGTCGAGGTTCACCCTGCCCTCGGCCGGGCGCGTCGCGAAGATCTGGTTCCCGCACGTCGCGCTCGCGGTGAACTCGTCGCGGTAGACGCGGCTCGCGCCCTCGTAGGCCTCGACGGTGACGAGGTGCGACCCGCTCCCGACCGACACGGAGCCGCGGCCGTCGAAGCAGGAGAACGCCCCCGCGAAGCGGCTGTCGATCCAGACCTCGACCGTGTCGATGGCGGCGGTCGCGCTCGAGCAGGAGACGACCGCGCCGTCGGCGGTCCGGAAGTCCCACTCGAGCGTGACGGTCCGATCGCACATGTCGTCGGTCATCCAGATGCAGCCCGAGCCGAGCACGGCGGCGGCGAGGACGAGGGCGAGGCGCTTCATGGTGGTCTCCTGGCGAGCGGGCCCCGGCGGAGGGGCCATCCCCTCATCGAGCAACCAACGTGCCACCGGCGCGGGCGCGGCTCGACTGGCCTTTTCGCCCCCCGGCGGCGTTTAGACGGGTGAGGGGGTGGCACGGTCGTCGCGCCGCCTTCACACTCCCTGCGCGAGCGAGGGCCCGCCCGCTCCACGTGTGGGACACGCCATGCGGCGCGGCAAATCCGGAACCGTTCCGGCCTGCCGTGCGTTCTTCCAGGGGGCCCCTCCCGTGCTAAGACCCCGGTCCACACCATGAACCTCCCCGCCGTCCTCCCCCAGGCGTTCCCGCTCGCCGCCGCCGCCGCAGCCGACGGTCTCGACTACTTCGCCATCGCGCGGAACTCGGGCCCGATGGGGATCGCCGTCCTCCTCCTGCTGCTCGGCGCCTCCGCGGTCTCCTGGGCGATCATCCTGAAGAAGTACCTCCAGATCAGGCGCGCCCAGGACGAGTCGGTGAAGTTCCTCGAGACGTTCTGGCAGTCGAAGCGGCTCGACGCCATCTACCAGACGGCGGAGTCCCTCGGCGCCTCGCCCATCAGCCAGGTCTTCCGGGCCGGCTACGTCGAGCTCTCGAAGGTCACCGCGCAGCAGAAGGAGGCGGAGCCCGGCGGGATGCACGACGAGCTCGGCGGCATCGAGAACGTCGAGCGGGCGCTGAAGCGCGCCGCGGCCTCGGAGGTGACGCACCTCGAGTCGCTCGTGCCCTTCCTCGGCACGACCGCGAGCGCCGCCCCCTTCGTCGGCCTGTTCGGGACGGTGTGGGGCATCATGCGCGCGTTCCACGACATCTACCGGATGGGGAACGCGAACCTCGCCACCGTCGCGCGCCCGATCTCGGAGGCGCTCATCGCCACCGCGGTCGGCCTGTTCGCCGCGATCCCGGCGGTCGTCGCCTACAACTTCTTCGTCTCGAAGATCCGGGTGCTCGACTCCGAGATGACGAACTTCTCGAACGACTTCCTCAACATCGTGAAGCGTCACTTCTTCAGCGGCAGGTCCTGAGCCATGACGGCCTCCGGCGGTACCGGCCGCCAGTCCCTCACCGAGATCAACGTCACGCCGCTCGTCGACGTGATGCTCGTGCTCCTCATCATCTTCATGGTGACGGCGCCGCTCATCCAGCAGGGCGTCGAGGTGAAGCTCCCGGAGGCGCACGCGAAGGCCATCGACTCCGAGGAGCAGAAGCTCGTGCTCTCGATCCGCGCGGACCGCTCGCTCTTCCTCGGGACCGGCGACGACGCCCCCCGGATCCCCTTCGACCGGCTCGAGGAGAAGCTCCGCGCGAACGCCCGGGCGATGAAGGACCGGGAGCTGTACCTCATGGCGGACCGCAGCCTCCCCTACGGGTTCGTCGTGGAGGTGATGGCGACGGTGCAGCGGGCCGGCGTCGTGAACCTCGGGATGATCACGAACCCCGCCCCCGAGCGCATCCGCGAGGTGAAGGGGGAGGCGCGGTGACGGCGCTGCCGGTCCCGAGCGCGCTCTCCCGCAGGGACCGGCTGTGGCCCGCCGTCGCCTTCTCGGCCGCGGCGCACGTCGTCCTCCTCGGCTGGGCGATCGTGAAGGCGCCGCCGCCCGCGATCGACCTCGAGCAGAAGCCGATCGTCGCGAAGCTCGTACGGCTCGGCGAGAAGCGGCCGGAGCAGTGGCTGCCGCGCAAGGAGGCGCCGCCGCCTCCCGCCCCCGCGGCGCCGGCGACCATCCCGGTCGTCGCCGCGCCCGCTCCGCCCAGGCCCGCGGTCCCC
>JAHWYA010000184.1 GCA_020028115.1 Anaeromyxobacter sp. | reverse complement strand
CGGTCCCGTTCCCCGCCTCGAGCGGGCCGAGCACGAGCCGCGGCACGGCGCAGACGAGGGCGCGCCCGGCGACGGCGCGCGAGAAGGCGAACACGCGGTCCGCGAGCGGGCCGTCGGCCGCGAGCGGCCGGTAGTCCCCGTCGCGGAAGAGCGCCGGCTCCGCGCGGCGGAGGTGGAGCAGGACCCGGAGCAGGAGGAGCTTCGCGCGGCCGGTGGCGAGCCCGTCCGCGGACGAGAGGGCGCGCGCGAGCGCGGCGCGGGCCTCGGGCCCCTTCGCGAGCTCGGCGTCGATGCCCTCGAGCGACCGGGCGCGGGCCTCGAAGTCGACGGGGCGGCGGTTGTCGGGGTCCACGAGCGACAGGTCCCACACCTCGCAGCCCTGGTACACGTCCGTCACCCCGGGCGCCGCGCACTTGAGCGCGACCTGCGCGAGCGAGGAGATCCGGCCGGCGTGCGCGACGCGCGCGGCGAGCGTGGCGAGCTCGTCGAGGAACGGCCTCGACGCGAGGATCTCCTCGATGAACTTCCGCACCCCGGCCTCGTACGCTTCGTCCGGGCTCGTCCAGCTCGTGTGGACCTTCGCCTCGCGCACCGCCTTCTCGAGGTACGCGACCATCCGCGCGACGAAGGCGTCGTGCGCCGCCGTCCCGGGCGCGAGCCCCTCGTCGGGGAAGGCGCCGACGAGCGTCTGGTAGAGGATCAGCTCGTCGCGGCGATCGGGCGCGGGCCGCTCCGGATCGCCGCCGCGGTGCGCCGCGTTGAGCCGCCCCCAGCGCACGACGGTGCTCCGCCAGACCGACGGGAGCTCGGAGAGCGCGTCGATCCGGACGCGGACGTCCTCGCTCCGCTTCGTGTCGTGGGTCGAGGTCGCCGAGAGCGATCCCCGGAACTTCTCGCCGCGGTCGGCGAGCATCGCGTGGACGTCGGCGGGCAGGGTGCCGAACCGCCCCGGGCTGCCGCCCACCTCGTTCAGCGAGACGAGCCGCCCGTAGGTGTAGAAGGCGGTGTCCTCCACCGCCTTCGCCATCACCGGGCCGGTCACCTGCTGGAGCTTCAGCGTGAACTCGAGCCACTCGGCGCGCTCGGCGTCCGCGAGCCCCTCCGGGTAGCGCTGCAGGAGCACGTCGCGGAGGAAGTCGTAGATCGACGGATCGACGAGCGGGCTCCGGCGGCGCGCGCGCGCGATCGTCTGCTCCACCACGGAGTGGTCGCGCTCGTCCACCTCGCCCGGGCGCGAGACGTAGGTGCGGTAGACCGGGAACAGCGACACGAACTCGACGAGCGCGCGGGTGAGCTCGTTCAGCGTGAAGTCGCGCGTGCGCCGGTTCGTCTCGGAGATCCGGTTCAGGCGGTGGCCGAGCATGTTCACCTCCCCGGCCATCGACGACGACATCACGAGCCGCTTCTTCGCGGCGACCACCTCGCGGAAG
The DNA here is from genome assembly GCA_020028115.1 of Anaeromyxobacter sp. GTDB lineage: Bacteria > Myxococcota > Myxococcia > Myxococcales > Anaeromyxobacteraceae > Anaeromyxobacter. Next base: position 3,790 of record JAHWYA010000184.1, on the reverse strand, counting down.
TCCTCCCGCCCGCCGGAGACCCGCGCCCACACGCCGTCGAACGTCCGCTCGGCGCCGGGGTCGACGAAGAGCCCGTTCACCATCGCGAGGAACTCGTAGCCGGTCGTGCCGTCCACGTCCCAGCCGTCGGGGAGCCGCTCCGGCGCCACGACGATCTTCTCGACGACCACGTAGAGCGGCCGCGAGGGGACCCGCCGCGCCTCGAGCGCCTCGAGGATCCGCTCGAGGAGGAGCGCCTCGGTGCCGGCGTCGAGGGGCGCGCCGCGGCGGGCGGCGGCGGCGCGGGCGCGCTCGAGGACGTAGGCCGCCTGCAGCCGCCGGAGGTAGGCGGCGGGGGCGTACAGACCGTCGGGGTGGTCGATGCGGAGCCCGGTCGCGAGCCCGTCGCGCAGGAGCCCGAGCACGAGTCGGTGCGCCTCCGCGAAGATCCGCGGGTCCTCCATCCGGATCGCCGCGAGCCCGTTCACGTCGAAGAACCGCCGGTAGTTGATCTCCTCGCCGGCGACGCGCCAGAACGCGAGCCGGTAGGCCTGCGCGTCGAGGAGCCGCTGCAGCAGATCGAACGAGCGCGGCTCGCCGGCGCGCCCGTTGAACTCCCGGACGTTTCCGTCGACGAACTCCCGCACCCGCGGGCTCGCCTCGCACAGGGCGGCGAGGCGGCGCTTCGCGACCTCCTTCTCGCGCGCCCGGTCCGCGACCGCCTCCGGCGAGGTGTCGAAGCGCGGCGCGAGCTTCTCGAGCGACACGCAGATCGACTCGAGCTCCTGGAAGTGGGGATCGGCGGCGCCGAGCGCGTCGCGGAGGCCGTCGAGGCCGTGCCGCAGCACGAGCGGGACGGAGCGCGGCGCCACCGGGAAGACGTGCTCGAAGTAGCGGACCACGAGGGCGCCACCGTCGCGCGCGAGGACGAGCTCGCCGCGCTCGAGCACGCGCCCGAACTGATCGCCGAGGACCGGGACGAGGACCTTGTGGCCGAGCTCCGCCTTGAGCGGCGTCCACTCGACGTCGAACGCCGGCGCGTGGACCGACGACGGGCCGTTCTCGAGGAGGTCCATCCACCACGGGTTCTCCGGCCCGATGCCCATGTGGTTCGGGACGAAGTCGACGAGGATCCCCATCCCCCGGCTGCGGCAGACCTCGGCGAGCCGGGCGAACGCCTCCGGGCCGCCGAGCTCGGGCGACAGGCGCCCGTGGTCGACCACGTCGTAGCCGTGCATCGACCCGGGCGCGGCGGCGAGCACGGGCGAGACGTAGAGGTCCGTGATGCCCAGCGCCTCGAGGTAGGGGACGACGCGCGCGGCGTCGTCGAACCCGAACTCGCGGTGGAGCTGGAGGCGGTACGTGGACGCGGGCCGGCGCGTCACCCCCTCGCCGCGGGACAGCTCGCCGGCGACCTCTGCGAGGAGCGTGTCCGCGAGCGCGGCGTCGCCCCGCGCCGCCTCGCCCGGCCCGCCGCCGCCCGCCCCGCCCGCGTCCCACACGGCCACAGCCCCCCGCCCCGTCGCCGGGGCCCCCCGTCAGCCTGCGCCGACCCTCCCCGAGCGCGCCGCCAGCGCGCGCAGCCGGGCCGTCGCGTCCCGGTCGGCGTGCAGCGCCGAGAGGTCGCGAGGGATCCGGTAGGTCCAGTTCTCCTCGTTCACGGTCCCGGGCACGTTCACGCGCTCCCGCAGCCCGAACGCGTCCTGGAACGGCATGAGGAGGAGCTCCGAGCCTGACCCGTACACGAGCTCGAGGATCGCGTCGCGCACGCCGTCGTCGAAGCGGGCCGGGCCGCGGGCGCGGAGCGCCTCGAGCCGGGGCAGCGCCAGGAACGCGCGGCGCTCGTCGTCCGGCATCCCGTCCCACCAGTCGGCCATCGAGTCCGTGTCGTGCGTCCCCGTCGTCGCGACGGAGACCGCCGGCCATGCGGCCGGGTCGCGGAACGGCTGGCCCGGGTCGTTCCAGTGGCGCTCCCAGCGGAGCACCCGGTAGCCCGGCATCCGGGTCCGCTCGAGCGACGCGCGCACGAAGTCGGGGACCGTGCCGAGGTCCTCTGCGATGGTCTTCGCGCCCTGGCTCCCGAGGAGGGCGAGCACGGTCTCGCCGTTCACGCGCTGCGCCTCCTCGCCGGCGGGGACGAACGCGGGCGCGCTCCCGTCCGCAGGATAGAAGTAGGTGCGGTAGAACCCGACGACGTGGTCGACGCGGTAGAGGCCGTAGAGGTCGGCCATCCGCCGCGCGCGCTCGGAGAGCCAGGGGAAGCCCTCGCGCGCCATGACGTCCCAGCGATACACGGGGAGGCCCCAGTCCTGGCCGGTCGCGCTGAAGGCGTCCGGCGGGACCCCGACGCGCGCGTCGAGCCGGAAGTCGCCGCGGCGCGCCCACACGTCGGCGGAGTCGGTCGCCACCATGAACGGGAGGTCGCCCGCGAGCTCGACGCCCTGCTCGTTCGCAGCCGCCCGGGCCGTGTGCCACTGCTCCTCGGCCTGCCACTGGAGCCAGGTGTGGAACAGCACCGCGCGCGAGAGGCGGGCCCGCGCCTCGGCGAGCGCGCCGGGGTCGCGGTCGCGCAGCGGTGCGGGCCACTCCGTCCAGGAGCGGCCGCCGTGCTCGCCGTCGTGGATCGCGACGAAGAGGGCGTAGTCGTCGAGCCACGCCGCCTCCTGCCGCGCGAAGGCCTCGAGCGCCCGCGCCCGCGCGCTCTTCCTCGCCCACTCGTCGCGCTCGAACCGCCGGAAGGCGACGTCGAGGGCGCGACGCTTCAGGGCGCGCACGTCGTTCCAGCGGACCGTCGGCGAGGCCCGCACCGCGTCGAGCAGCGCCTGGTCCGCGCCGGACAGCGCGGAGCGGCCGCCCGCGGCCTCGAAGTCCTCGAGCGCGCCGACGCCCACGTAGACCGGATCCACCGCGAACGCGGACAGGGCGGCGTAGGGGCTGTTCTGGCCGTGCGACGCCTCGTTCACCGGCAGCACCTGGGCCGCGGAGAAGCCGGCGGCGGCGCACCAGCGCGCCCACGGCACGAGGTCCGGGATCTCGCCGACGCCCCAGTCGGCGGACGAGCGGATGGAGAAGAGCGGGAGGAGGACGCCGGCCTGACGGGGCATGGAGGGGGCAGGGTGGTCGGGTTCGGCCGCACCCACAAGTTTTGGGCTTGAGCGCGCGGCGGGCACCGGGATATCAGGACGGGCGCCCAACCGGCATGGCACCTTCAGGGGCCCTCGCATCGAGTGTTCGCGGCCGGTTCGCGCCGTCGCCGACCGGGCCCCTGCACCTCGGGAACGCCCGCACCGCGCTGCTCTCGTGGCTCGCCGCGCGCGCCGCGGGCGGCCGGTACGCGATGCGCGTCGAGGACCTCGACCGCGCGCGCGTCCGGCCCGGGCTGGAGGAGCAGATCCTCGCCGAGCTGCGCTGGCTCGGGCTCGACTGGGACGAGGGGCCCGACGTCGGCGGCCCCGCGACGCCGTACCGCCAGTCGGAGCGGCTCGGCCTCTACGCCGCCGCGCTCGAGCGGCTCCGCGCCGGCGGGCTCGCGTACCCGTGCTTCTGCTCGCGCGCGGAGATCGCCGCCGCCGCGGAGGCGCCCCACGGACCCTCCGACGAGGGGCCGCGCTACCCGGGGACGTGCGCCCGGCTCTCCGCAGCGGAGGCGGCGCGACGGGCGGCCGCCCGGCGGCCCGCGTGGCGGCTCCGCGTCTCCGCGGGGCCGGTCCGCTTCGACGACGGCGTGCACGGGTCGCAGTCCGTCGACGTCGCGGCGCAGGTCGGGGACTTCGTCGTCGCCCGCGCGGACGGCGTGCCCGCCTACCAGCTC
>JAHWYA010000183.1 GCA_020028115.1 Anaeromyxobacter sp. | reverse complement strand
AGCGAGCTCTTCGGCCACGAGAAGGGCGCCTTCACCGGGGCCCACGCCGAGAAGCCCGGCAAGTTCGAGCTCGCGCACCAGGGCACGATCTTCCTCGACGAGATCGGGGAGATGGACCCGCGCCTCCAGGCGAAGCTCCTCCAGGTGCTGCAGGACGAGGAGTTCTACCGCGTCGGCGGCAAGCGCTCGGTCCGGGTGGACGCGCGCGTCGTGGTCGCGACGAACCGCAACCTCGAGGCGGCGATCCGGCAGGGCACCTTCCGCGAGGACCTCTTCTACCGGCTCAACGTCGTGACGATCCGGGTGCCGCCGCTGCGCGAGCGCAAGGAGGAGATCGGCCCGCTCGTCCGCCACTTCGTGTCGAAGTACCGCGACCGCTACCACGGGGGGCTCGAGGAGGTCCCCGGCGAGGTCATGGAGCGGTTCCACGCCTACGACTGGCCCGGCAACGTCCGCGAGCTCGAGAACCTCGTGCGCCGGCTCGTCGTGCTCCGGGACCCCGCGATGGTCCTCGGCGAGCTCGCGCCGTCGGCGCGCCCGCCGCCCGGCCCGAACGCCGCGTCCAACGCGGTCCGCGCGGGCACCCTGCATGCGTCGCTCCCCGAGGACGCGCCCCTGAAGGACGTCGCCCGCCGCGCCGCGCGCATCGCCGAGCGAGAGGCGATCCTGCGCGCGCTCGTCCGGACCGGCTGGAACAAGCGGAAGGCCGCGAAGCGGCTCCAGATCAGCTACAAGGCGCTGCTCTACAAGATCAAGGACTGCGAGATCGTCGACCCCCGCAACGCGGCCACCACGGAGTGAGGCTCCGTTCGCCGTGCGCGGCCCGTCACGCGGACCGCTCCACCTGCACCGCCGTCCCCTGGACCACCGCCGCGGCGGCAGCGGCCACCGCCACCGCCGCCGTGGGCGCGGGCTTCGCCTTCGCGGGCATCGCCGCGACCGCCACGGGGTGCGTCGCGGACGCCGGCCGCGCCGTGCCGCGGGCGGTGCGCGCCGAGACGAAGAGCAGCGCGACGCCGAGCGCGAACAGCACGAGCGGCTCCGTCCACGCCCCCGGATAGAGGCGGGAGATCGCCGTTCCCGCCCCGAAGAGGCCCACCGTCCAGACCGTCGCCCTCAGCATCACCGGCCCCCCGCGCCCCGCGACGGCCACCGCTCCGGCCCCCCGCGCGACGTCCCAAGGGAACGTCATGCGCGGAGGCCCCTCCGGCAACGCGAGCACGGCGCTTCCCAGCGTGGGGAAAATGGTTCGCCTACCGGGGCGCCGCGACGTCACGGCAGGCCCGCCGCTCGCCAGCTCGCATTCGTCCCGGGCGTCCGCCGGAACGTGCGTGGGGAAGCCGCTCCCGGAGCGCCGGGTGCGCTGCGCTCCGACCCGTGGCACGCGCCGTGCTCTCCCGGCGCCCGCGCGATTTCGGGACGGGTCCGTCCCCGGAGGCTCACGGATGGTGCGACCGAACAGGGTGGCGGTGGCGGGAGTGCTCCTCGCGGCGGCGTGCGCGTCGTCGCGCCCTTCCCAGCTGCCCGCCGAGCGGCCCGAGGTGGGGGAGTACCGGATCGGCAAGGAGGACGTGCTCGAGGTCGTGGTGTGGCACGAGCCGGAGCTGTCGCGCGTCGTGCCGGTCCGGCCCGACGGCCGGATCTCGCTCCCCCTCGCGGGCGAGGTCGACGCCGCGGGCCGCACGCCGAAGGAGCTGCAGGCGAACGTCACCCAGGCCCTCCAGCCCTTCATCCGCGACACGAAGGTCGCGGTCCTCGTGCGCGAGATCAACGGGACCCGGATCTTCGTCATGGGCGAGGTCGCCCGGCCCGGCGGGTTCCCGCTGCGCGGCCCGATGAGCGTGACGCAGGCGATCGCGGTCGCCGGCGGGCGGACGGAGTTCGCCAAGGACGAGGTGGTCTGGCTCCGGCAGGGGGGGGAGGGCAAGACCGAGCGCGTCTCGCTGTCGTTCCGCGAGCTGGTGAAGGGGGAGGCGGCGGGTGCGCTCTGGCTGCGGCCCGGTGACGTGCTGTACGTGCCGTAGGCGGTGGCCGGAGCGAGAGGTCGGAGGCGGGCGATGGGGACGTGGCGCGTTCTCGGAACGGCGGTCGTCGTGGCCTCGCTCCTGCGCGCTGCGCCGGTGGCGGCGGGCACGGTGATGGAGCCCATCGCCCGCCTCACCCTCGAGGGGGGATGGGACTCGAACGCGCTCTACGACGGCCGGAGCGGCGACACCATCGGTCGCGTCTCTCCGGAGGTCGGGCTCAGGCTGCGCGATCACCTCTGGGACCTGCGCACGACGTACGGGGGCGAGCTCGTCTACTACCAGCGGCTCGCGCCGGGCGGCACCTGGAACCACCGCGGCGGCCTCGCGCTCGACGCGCGCCCGACCCGCCGCAGCACGCTCGCCGGTGCGCTCAGGCTCTCGCAGGCGTTCGACCCCGCCGCGCTCGCGCAGGCGGGCGTCTTCCGCACCGGGCGGCAGCGCGCGCTCATCGTCGGCGGCCGCGCCCGGCTCGACTGGCGCGCGGAGGAGACGCTCGCCACCGCCGCGACGCTCGAGGAGCGCATCGTCACGTTCCAGGACGGCGCGGGCGGCGCGATGCACCGCCCCACCGCCGAGGTGCTCCGCCGGCTCGACCGGCGGCTCTCGCTCGGCGGGGCGTACTCCTTCGGCGTCTTCCAGAGCTTCGAGCCCGGCACGGGGCCCGACCGGCTCGCCCTCGCGCACGCGCTGCGAGCGCGGGCGCGGTGGCGGGCGGAGCGGCACCTCACGATCGACGCGTCGGCGGGCCCGGCGCTCTGGATGCCGGAGGGCTCCACCTCGGTGGTCCCCGAGGTCTTCGCCGAGGCGCTCTACGCGACGCGCGGCCTCGACCTCCGCCTCAACGGCGGTCACGCCCTCGGCATCGGGGCGACCGCCCAGCCGGGGATCGTCGACTCGCTGGAGTTCGGCGCCGGCTGGCGCGTGGGCCGAACCTGGTTCGTCCGCGGCGACGGCGGGCTGTGGAGATCCGGCGAGGCCCCCACCGGCCGGGGGGCCGTGACCGGGTACGCCGTCGCGGGAGAGGCGGGGAGGGTCCTGCGCGGGGGACTCCGAATGTCGGTGACGGGGGCACATTTCGGCCGGGTCGACTCCGCGGCCCCTGAGTTCCGCCGCAGCGCGGTGGGGCTGCGGGTCGGGTGGGAGCTGGAAGCCCGCTAGGGACGCGGAGCAGGGGACTCGGGGGAGTCCGGGGGGGGCGGGGATGGAACGGACGTACACGCTGCACGACGCGGTCGCCGTGCTGAAGCGCCGGAAGACGCTCGCGCTCGCAGCCGGCGGGATCGCGCTCGTCGTCGGGCTCATCCTCGCGCTCGCGGTGCCGTCGGAGTGGTCGGCGACGAGCGTCGTCCAGATCGAGCCGAGGCGGCTGCCCGCGGACTTCTTCCCCGCGCAGCCCGCCATCTCGTTCGAGGACCGGATGCGGACGGTGAAGCACGGGATCCTCGCGCGCCCGGTGCTCGAGCGCGTCGTCCGCGAGACCGGCTGGTTGGACGAGACCGGCGGCGACGTCGACGAGGCCGTGTCCCGGCTGCGCCGCGCCGTGCAGGTGCGGCTCGAGGGCGAGGTCGCGGGCGGCCCGCCGGGCCTCCTCTTCGTCGTCGAGGTGCGCGGGAAGGACCGCGAGCGGATCGCGCGCGCCGCGGCGCTCCTCCCGAAGGTGTACGCGGAGCAGACGCGCCAGGTGATCGCGGCGCAGGCGCGGAACCTGAAGGAGACCCTCGCGGCACAGGCCGCGGCGCTGGGCCGGCAGCTCTCCGAGCACGAGGCGCGGCTGCTCGCGTTCAAGCTCGAGCACCAGACGGAGCTCCCGGAGATGGTCGAGACGAACGCCCGCGCGATGTCGCGGGTCCAGGCGCTCATGGACATGCGGCTCGGCGCGATCGCCGACGCGCGCCGCCGGCGGGGCGACCTCCTCGTCGCCATTCCCGAGGGCCCGAGCGTCCCCGGCATGGCCGAGTCGGGGCTCGACGGCGCGGTCCGGCGGCTCCAGTCGCTCGAGGCCGCCTACGGCGAGCGCCACCCCGACGTGCTCCGGGCGCGCCGCGAGCTCGAGGACGCGCAGGCGCGGCGCGACTCGGAGCTCTCACGGTACCGCAAGGACCGGATCGAGGCGCAGCTCGCCCGCATCGACCAGGACGTGAAGGAAGACCGCGCCGCGCTCGCGAGCCTCGAGGAGGAGCGGCGCGCGCTGCAGCGGCGCGTCGACGCCGCGCCGCGGTGGGGGCAGGAGCTCTCGACGCTCGCCCGGGATTACGAGGTGCTGCGCGGGCGCTACGCCTCCGCCGTGTCGCGCCGGGTGGACGCCGAGGCCGCCGAGGCCCTCCTCGCGGCGGACCAGCCCGCGATGTTCCGCGAGGTCGAGGCGCCCTCGGTGCCGTCGCGGCCGGTCGCGCCGGACCGCCCGCGACTCGTCTGGCTCGCGATCTTCGCGGCGCTCGCCGCGGGGCTCGGCGCGGCCGGGATCGCGGAGTGGCTCGACGCGTCGGTGCGCGGGCCCGAGGACGCCGGGTCGCTCGGGGTGCCGGTGCTCGCCGCCATCCCGCGGATCGGCCCGGCCCGCAGCTGACCATCGCCCAGGGGGAACGAACCATGATGCCAGCCGAGACCCTGCAGGCCACGCAGCCCGAGCTCCACCCCGAGTCGCGCCTCGTCGCGCTCGCGGCGCCGGAGTCCGCCGCCGCGGAGCAGTACCGCGTCCTCCATCAGCGCGTCCTGCGGCTCGCCGCGCGACGACCGCTCCGCGTCCTCGCCGTGACCTCGGCCGGGCGCGGCGAGGGCAGGACCACCACCGCGGCGAACCTCGCCCTCACCGCCGCGCGCGACGGGCGCGCGACGGTGCTCGTCGAGGCGGACCTCCGCCACCCGTCGCTCTCGCGCCTCCTCGGCCTCGCGCCCAGGGCGGGCGTCGCGGAGGTCCTCGACGGCCGGGCGGAGCTCGGGCAGGCGGTGACGCGGCTCGGGCCGCTCTCGGTGCTCGTCGCGGGCGACGCCCGCGATCCCGGCGCGCTCCTCCGCGGGCCCGCCGCGGCGGCGCTCGTCGACCAGCTCCGGGCGGCCTACGAGCTCGTCGTGCTCGACGCGCCGCCCGCCCTCGCCTTCGCGAACGGCGACCGGCTCTCGGGCGACGCGGACGCCGCGCTGCTCGTGGTGCGCGCCGGGACGACGCCGCGCCAGGTGGTGCGGCTCGCGCTCGACGCGCTCGGCG
>JAHWYA010000182.1 GCA_020028115.1 Anaeromyxobacter sp. | reverse complement strand
GCTGCGCCGCCGGCTCGCGGCGGGGGAGCCGCCGTCGGCGCTCGCGCGCGAGGTCGCCCGCGCGCGCGGGCTGAAGCGCGCCGACGTCTACGCGGAGCTCGAGCGGCTGAAGAAGGGCGACTAGAACTGCAGGACGCCGCCGAAGGAGAGCTCGAACACGCTCACCTCGGAGATCCGGAACCGCCGCCCCGGCGCGTCGTACCGCGCGTCGTAGTTCGGGTTCAGGAGCGTCCCGTCGGCGAAGATCTCCGCGTCCGTCGGCGAGGAGCTGCCCTTCCCGCGCGACTCGCCCGTCAGGTAGTGCGCGGTGCGGGTCGCGATCGACGCCTTCGCCTGGAGCTGCACCCACTTCGACGCCCGGAGGTACAGGGCGGCGAGGCCGCCGATCTCCATGTACCCGTCCGTCATGTGGAGCTTGCCGGTCAGGTCGGTGAGCTCGTTGTAGAAGCGCTGCTTCGAGGTGAGCTCGGCGAAGAAGCGGAGATCGAGGGTGAGCTTCTGCGCCTCCGCCGCGTCCTCGAACGGGATGACCTCGGTGCCGAAGGTGAGCCCCGCGACGAACGGGAGCTTCGCGCCGGCCTCAGAGCCCCACGTCTTGCAGTTCTGGACGGCCTCGGCGTTCATCTGCTTCGCGGCGAGCGTCGCCGCGGTCGCCTCGTTCACGGCGTCGCAGTTCGAGTAGGTCGAGGCCGACTGGAACGCGAGCTGCGCGTGACCCTTCACGTACGGCTCGACGTAGCCGTACCGCTTCGAGAAGACGGTGTAGAGGTCCCACTTCCAGATCTTCTCGCCGATCGGCCCGGGCTTCGCCTGGACGCGGTACGGCGACAGCCACTGGTCGGTCGTCCGGTCCTTCCCCGGCGCGTAGAGGCCCGCGGTGGGGATGGTGAGGTCCATCCCGACGAGCCAGAAGGGCTTCGTGTCGTCCTTCTGGTCGTTGAAGATGCCCCAGGCGATCCCGGCCTTCAGGTCGCCCGCGCGGCCGCCGTGATAGACGGTCGCCGGATCCGGCGAGAGGACGAACAGCGGGCAGGGCGACGGCACGCAGGGGTCGCCGTTCGCGTCGATGAGGTTTCCCTCGATGTCCTCCGGCTGGGTGCCGGGCCCGGTCGGCTTCCCCGCGTAGCTCCCGTACCGCCACTCGCGGTCGTCGCCGAGCACGTAGGGCATCTCGGCGTGCAGCTCGAGATCCTTGTAGAGCCCGATCGCGATCCGCGGCACGATCGCGTTCTTCGATCGCTGGTACCGGACGCGCTCGTCCTCGATGACGCTCCCGCCGGGGAGGGTGCTCGTCGCGTCCGCCCGCTCCCGGGTGATGGTCGCGCGCTCGACGGTCCGGTCCCACCGGACGCCGATGTCGATGTCGAACGGGTTGCCCGGGTCGCCGCTCGACGCGACCCGCGAGATCTCGGCGGCCCCGGCGGGGCTGGCGAGAAGCAGGGCGAGGGCGGTGAGGGCGCCGTGGAGCCGCCGCATGAACTCCTCCTCCGGGGGACGCAACCGCGCGAAAAACGCGAAGAAACGACGATCCGACGCTAGCAGCGGCCCCCCTGCGGGTCAAGCGAGCGGCTGCCAGGCGGTCCTATTCGTCCCCTTCCGACGCCCCGCGCAGCCCGAGCTCCTTCATCTTGACCTGGAGCGACTTGCGGCTGATCTGGAGCCGCTTCGCGGCCCGGGTGACGTTTCCGCCGGTCTCCTCGAGGGCGCGGGTGATGAGCTCCTTCTCGAGCTCCGCCTGCGCCTGCCGGACGATCTCCTTCATCGACGCGCCGGAGGGCGCGGCGATGGCGCCGAGCGGCCCCATCGCCGCGATCGGGACGGGCGGCTGCGCGCCGCGCTCGCGGAGCGAGTCGGGGAGGGCGGAGGCGAGGATGAGCGGGCCGTCGGCGAACAGCACCGAGCGCTCCATGAGGTTCTCGAGCTCGCGGATGTTGCCCGGCCAGGCGTAGCCGAGGAGCAGCTGCAGCGCCTCGTCCTCGATCCCCTCGACGCGCTTGCCGAGCCGCTCGTCGTACTTCGCGATGAAGTGGCGGACGAGGAGGGGGATGTCCTCGCGGCGGTCGCGGAGCGGCGGCAGCGCGACCGGCACGACCGCGAGCCGGTAGTAGAGGTCCTCGCGGAACCTCTCGTCGGCGATGAGCGCCTTCAGATCGCGGTTCGTCGCGGCGATGAGCCGGACGTCGACGCGCAGCGTCTTGATGCCGCCCACCCGCTCGAACTCGGACTCCTGGAGCGCGCGGAGCAGCTTCACCTGCATCTCGACCGGCACCTCGCCGATCTCGTCGAGGAAGAGCGTCCCGCCGTCCGCGAGCTCGAACCGCCCCGGCTTCGAGCCGACCGCGCCGGTGAAGGCACCGCGCTCGTAGCCGAAGAGCTCGCTCTCGACGAGGTCCTTCGGGATGGCCGCGCAGTTCACCTTGATGAGCGGCTTGTCGCGCCGCGACGAGCCGCGGTGGAGCGCCTTCGCGATGAGCTCCTTGCCCGTGCCGCTCTCGCCCGTGATGAGGACCGTGGAGGGCGAGTCGGCGACCTTCCCGACGATGTCGTAGATCGCCTTCATCGCGGGCGACTCGCCGACGAGGGGCGGCCGGTCGCCGTCGGTGAAGTTCGCGTGGACGTTCTGCCGCTCGAGGTCGTGCGCGCGCGCCGCCTTCGCGATGACCTTCTTCAGCTCGTCCTGCTCGAACGGCTTCGTGATGTAGTCGAACGCGCCCGCCTTCAGGGCGGCGACCGCGCTGTCGACCGAGCCGTGGGCCGTGATGACGATGACGGGGACGTCGGGGAACTCGGCGGCGACCCGGCGCAGGAGCTCCATCCCGCCGAGGCGCGGCATGACGAGGTCCGTCACGACGACGTGGACGGGGGTCTTCACGAGGACGCCGAGCGCCTGCTCGCCGTCCGCGGCGGTCGTCACCTCGTAGCCCTCGCGCTTCAGCATCGCCGCGAGGACCCGCCGGATGTTCACCTCGTCGTCGACGATGAGGACGTGGGCCACGGCGGGTCGTTTAGCACGAACGGCGGAGGGTGCGCTGCATCATCGGGCCATCAGGCCTGCTGCTTCCGCCGCTTGCGCCGGCGGCGGAGCCGGTCCTCGGCGCGGGCGCGCCGCTTCTCGCGCTCCGCCGCCTTCTCGTCGGCGCTGAGCGGCGGGCGGGCGGAGTCGGGCGGCCGCTCCTCGCGCAGCCCCGGCAGGGACACGAGGAGCTCGGCGCCGTCGCCGGGCGGGGAGCGGACGGAGATGGTCCCCTGGTGCGCCTTCACGATGCGCTGGCAGATCGCGAGCCCGAGCCCGGTGCCCTTCTCCTTCGTCGTGAAGAAGGGGACGAAGACGTTCTCGCGCGCGTCCTCCGGGATGCCGGGCCCCGTGTCGCGGAACCGGATCTCGACGACGTCGGCCCGCCGCGACCCCTCCCGCCAGAAGGCCAGCTCGTCGCGGGCGACGCGGGTCGAGACGTGGAGCCGGCCGCCTTCGGGCATCGCCTGGAACGCGTTCAGGGCGAGGTTCAGGAACACCTGCTTCAGCTGCTCGGCGTCGGCCTGGACGCGCGGCAGCCACCCCGCGAGCTCGAGCTCGACCGCAATCGTGGGCGGGACCTGCGCCTGGAGCAGCTTGAACGTCCGCTCGAGCACCTCGTTCACGTGGGTCGGCGCCAGGGAGGGCTTGAGCGGCCGCGAGTAGTCGAGGAACTGGGTGACGACGCCGTCGAGCCGGTTCACCTCCTCGACGAGGATCTCGAGGAACTCGCGGTCCTCCGCCGGCAGCTTCGTCGGGTCGAGGTACTGGGCCGCGCCCTTGATGGCCGCGAGCGGGTTGCGGATCTCGTGGGCGAGGCCGGCGGACATCTCGCCGATGGCGGCGAGGCGGTCGCGCTCCTTCATCGCCTGGTAGAGCTTCGAGTTCTCGATGACGATGGCGCAGCGGTCGGCGACCTCGAGCAGCGCGGCGATCTCGTCCGAGGCGAACGCCTCCGCGACGCGCTCGTCCCAGCAGGCGAGGAACCCGACCACGCGGTCGAGCGCGAGGAGCGGCATGCAGATGCCGGCCTTCATGGCCGCCATCACCGCGCGCGCGTCCGCGAGCCGCTTCAGCTCCTCCGCGATCGCGGCCGGGGCGCCGCGCCCGGTGCGGGTCTCGTGCTCGGAGGGGCCCGGCGGCAGCAGGGCGCGGAGCTCCGCCACGCGGCGATCGATGTTCTCGAGGAGGATCGCCTTCTGGGCGCTCGAGGAGGCCGCGAGCAGGGCGCGCGCCGTCCCGGGCTCGAGGAACGCGACCGGCGGCGGTCCGCGGAAGTCGAGCAGCCGGTACCCGGGGCGCTCGTCGGCGAGGAGCCACAGCGAGCAGTGGGTGACGCGCCGGGTCTCGACGAGGCCGTCGAGCACGACCGCCGCGAGCCCCGCCGGCTCGATGACGTTGCCGGTCCGGTCGCGCAGCTTCTCGAGGCCCTGCACGAGCTCGTACCGCTCGTGGAAGAGCGTCGCGACCACCCACTCCTCGACCTTCTCGCGCAGCGGCTCGAACAGCGACAGGATGACGAACGAGGCGACGACGGTGTTGAAGTAGAAGAGCTCCGGCCGGTCGCCGACCCACGAGACGAGCCCGCCGTAGATCATGACGAGCACGAGGCCGAGGGCGCTGACGACGACGATCTTCCCGAGGAACTCGTGCAGGTCGAGCAGCCGGTGCCGCAGGAGCGTCTGCGACAGGAAGAACATGAAGACGGTGAGCGAGATCGACCCGAGCCCCTCGGGCGGGTAGGGCAGCCCCGCGCGCGGGAGCATGTCGAGGGTCGAGAGCAGGATCGCGAAGAGCGCGCCGATGAAGAGGTACAGCAGGCGGGCGCGCTCGATCTTCGTCTGCGACGCCAGCATCTTCCGCCACAGCACGGAGAGGACCGTCGCGAGTCCGCCGACGACGTAGGCGGCGACGACGAGCTTCGCCGCCTTCACCTGGACGAGCGGCGTGACGGCGACGACGATGCCCGTCAGCGACCCGGCGAGCATCGCGTTGCGCGCCCGGCGCGCGGGCCGGCGCGCGACCCCGAGGAACTCGAGGAAGAAGGCGAGCGCCGCGGCCGGGACGAGGGCGCCGGAGGCGACGGCGATCCGCTCCCACCAGACCGTGCCGAACGAGTCGGGCCAGCGCAGGAAGAAGGTCGCGAGCGAGAAGAAGAACAGGTCCGCCGCGAAGAGGGCGAACAGGGTGAAGACGCGCGACCGGTTGTCGCGCAGCAGGGCCGCCACGGACAGCGCGAGCGTCACGATCGCGGCGAGCAGGGCGGCCTGGG
>JAHWYA010000181.1 GCA_020028115.1 Anaeromyxobacter sp. | reverse complement strand
CCCCACGCGAGCGAGCCTGCCGGGCGCACCCGGGCGCCGCGCGGCGCGTACGCGGGCGCCGGCGTCGTCGCGTCGTACCAGCGACGCGCGTGCCCCGGCGCGAACGCGACGGTGTGGACCGGGACCGAGCAGAACCGGACGCTCGGGACGAACGTCCACCAGAAGTCGATGAACGGATAGCTGTTCACGTACACCGAGTACCCCGGCGCGAGGGGCGCCCAGCCGATCGCGTCACCGGAGTACCGCCAGCTCACCCACGCGGGCGCCCACTCGTAGCCCGGGACCCAGAGCCACCCGTAGTAGGGGTCGTACGCCCAGCGGCCGTAGTGGTACGCCGCCCACCCCCACGGTTCGTCGGAGTGCCAGAACCAGCCCTCGTTGGTCCACTCCCACCGGCCGTAGTAGTACGGCCTCCACCCCGCGGCGACGTGGGGACGCCAGACCCGGCCGTAGCTGCCGACCACCACCCAGTCGCCGTACGGCTGCAGCTGGGCCTGGAAGGTCTCGAGGCCGACGCCGCCCTGTACGTTGAGGTCGACCGAGACGTCGTAGCTGGCGCCCGGCTGGTCGTCCCCCCAGTCGTCCGCGAGGGACGCGGCGGGAGCGAGGAGGACTGCGGCGGCGAGTGCGGGGACCAGGTGGCGGAACATGGCGACCTCCGCTCCGTACCAATAGCAAGGGCGGTGCCGGGGGGAACGTGCCGAGATCGTCGCGGATTCCGGGACGGAGCGGATCCCCCGACCGTCACAGTGTGCGCCGAGTTCACCCGCGGCTCGGGAGGGGAATGGCGAGGCCTCGGACGGGCCGCGGCTGCGCCGCGGCGGCTACCGCCATTGGGAGCGGGCGGGCACGCGACGGCGCGGGATCGGACGGGTTCGCGCGGGAGGAGGACAGGCGCTCGGACTCGCGCCCGAAGGCGCGAGTCCTCGGTGTTGAGCGCGAGTCCTCGGTGCTAGGCCAGCTTCTTCTCCTTCTCGAACGACAGGAGCGGCGGCTCCTTGTTCAGGATCACGCCCTCCGTGATCTTGCACTCCTTCACGCCCTCCCGGTACGGCACGTCGTACATGATGTCGAGCATCGCCTGCTCGAGGATGGCGCGGAGGCCGCGCGCGCCGGACTTGCGGCGCATCGCCTCGCGGGCGGTGGCGCGGAGGGCCTCCTTCGTGAAGGAGAGCTTCACCTTCTCGAGCTCGAACAGCTTCACGTACTGCTTCGTGAGCGCGTTCTTCGGCTGAGTCAGGATCGTGACGAGGTCGTCCTCGGCGAGGTCCGTGAGCGTCGCGATGATCGGGAGCCGCCCCACGAACTCGGGGATCATCCCGAACTTCACGAGGTCCTGCGGCTCGACCTTCGCGAGGAGCTCTCCGAGGCTCGCCTCCTCCTTGCGCTCGATCTTCGCGCCGAACCCGAGCCCCTTCACGCCGACGCGGCGCCGGATCACCTGCTCGAGCCCGCAGAAGGCGCCGCCGACGACGAAGAGGACGTTCGAGGTGTCGACCTGGATGTACTCCTGCTGGTTGTACTTCTTGCCGCCGCGCGGCGTGACGTTCGCGCGCGTGCCCTCGATGATCTTGAGGAGGGCCTGCTGCACGCCCTCGCCGCCGACGTCGCGCGTCGGCGACGGCTGGTCGCCCTTCCGCGCGATCTTGTCGATCTCGTCGATGTAGACGATCCCCCGCCCTGCCTTCTCGACGTCGTAGTCGGCGTTGTGGAGGAGGTTCTGGACGATGTTCTCGACGTCCTCGCCGACGTAACCCGCCTCGGTGAGGCTCGTCGCGTCCGCGATCGTGAACGGGACGTTCAGGAACCGCGCGAGCGACTGGGCGAGGAGCGTCTTGCCGGACCCGGTCGGGCCGATGAGGAGGATGTTCGACTTCTGGAGCTCGACGTCCTCGTTCCCGGGGCGCACCTGGCCGGGCCGCTGCGGGCGCGCGGGCTTCTTCGAGTAGACGCGCTTGTAGTGGTTGTAGACGGCGACCGAGAGGACCTTCTTCGCCTTGTCCTGGCCGACGACGTAGTCGTCGAGGAACGCCTTGATCTCGGCCGGGGTCGGCAGCGACACCGCGGGGCGGCCCTCGTCGCGCTCGGCCTCCTCCGCGATGATGTCGTTGCAGAGCCGGATGCACTCGTCGCAGATGTAGACGGTCGGCCCTGCGATGAGCTTGCGGACCTCGCGCTGACCCTTTCCGCAGAAAGAGCAGCTGAGATTTCCGTGGTGGTGCTCTTTGCGGCTCACGCGATCCTCGTCCGTCGAATGTACCACCCAAAGCGGAACCGCGGAATTCGCGGGCCTGCCCGGAACATAACCAGCACCGCCGCGCACCGCCCCTGCAAACGGGCCCGCCGGATGGGCGGCGTCACTCGCCGCCTGAGAGCTCCTCGAGGTCCCTCGCGAGGTCCGCCGCGCGTCGCGCCAGGGGCGCGGGTACGGCGGAGTCGTCCTCGCACGCCGCGGCGAGCCGCCGGGCGAGCGACGCGAGCTTCTCGAGCCGCTCCGGCTTGCGGGGCGCGGCGGGGGTGGGCGGCGGGCCGAAGCGCTCCGCGAGCTTGCGGTTCATCGCGGCGGGCGTCGGCGGCCGGTCGAGCACCTCGTCGCGCAGCTCGCGCCAGCCCTCCTGGGACAGCCTCCCCGCCGCCTCCGCGCGCGACAGCACCTCGATGACCTCGAAGGGCGGGGCCTTCGCGTCGCCGCCTCGGGCGAGCGCGGGCTCGTGCCGCTCGAGGAACCCGTAGCTGACCGTCAGCTTCTCCGCGGTGGCGGGCCGGATGAACAGCTCCTTCGCGCAGTACCGGTCGAAGCTCGGATAGCCCCACTCCTTCCAGAGCTCCTCGTGCCGGACCTGCGCGAGCTGGCGCCCGAAGTCCACCCAGGCGGCCTTGAACCGGCGGGCCCCCTCGAGCACGAGGCGGCGGGCCGAGCCCTCGGGGAGGTCGTCGGCGCGCGCGGCGAGCTTCTCGGCGGCGGCGGTCATCGCCCGATCCCGAACGCGAGCGACACGGTCGGGCGCTGGCCGGGGAACGCGTCGAAGCGCCACGCGCCGAGCGCCTTGAGGAGGCATTCCCGGAGCGGCCCCTCCTTGAAGCGGGGCTCGTCGATCCAGAGCTGGGCGACCTTGCCGTCGTTGCCGATGACGAACTCGATCGGTACGTCGCCGCGGAACTCCGGCGAGCGCTGCGCCTCCGCGCGGAAGCACGGCGCGAGGTTCCGCTGCTCGCGGCCGACGACCTGCTGGATCTTCCGCGGGTCGAAGCTCGCCGCGACGAGCTCGCCGCCCTCGACGGAGCCCCCCGCCCCCCCGCCCGCGGCGGGGCCGGGCGCGGGCGCCGGACGCGCCCTCTTGCGGTGCGGCGGCGCGCCGCCGCTCTCGGGCGCGTCGACCGGCACCTCGAACTCGTCCTCCGCGCTCGCGCGGCTCGACACCCCGATCCTCGCCGCCGACGCGATCCGGATGCCGGCCCCGAAGTCCTCGAGGAGCGGGCTCGTCGCCCCGTTGCGTCGCGCGACCCAGAGCGCGCCCCCCGCCGCGCCCACCACCAGCACGAGCGCGGCGACCGCGAACGCGATGAGGCGCAGCCGGTTCCTCCGCGCGCGGAGCTGACGCGACCCGGTGACCTCGCGCTCGACGCGCAGGCCGGCCGCCGCCTTCTTCGCGTGGACGAGGAACGCCGGCACCTGGCCGAGGGCGCTCCACGCGCCGTCGCCGGACGAGACCGGGGTCTTCCCGTCGACGTCGCCGCGGTAGAGCATCGCGGCGAGGGCGCGGGAGTCGATCGGGCCGAACACCTGGCCGTCGCGGCGGAACAGCCACTCCCCGCCTTCGAGGGCGGGGTCGTCGTGGAGGAGCGTCTCGTCGGGCGCCATCGTCTCGGGGGATGTGGGTGAGCGCGCCGCTCGCGGATCCGCAGCGGGCGTGGTGAACTTAGCACGCGTGGAGAGGCGCTTCTATGCCGTCCTCGTCGCCTACGACGGCGGCCGGTTCCGAGGTTTCCAGCGGCAGCCCGGGCTCCCCACGGTCCAGGGCGCGCTCGAGGACGCGCTCGCGGCCGCCGGCGTGCGCGCGTCGCTCGCGGTCGCGGCCCGCACCGACGCCGGCGTCCACGCCCTCGCGCAGGTCGTGAGCTTCTCGGTCCGCGCCGACCTCGACCCCGCCGCGCTGCGTCCAGCCCTCAACTCCGCGCTCCCCGAGGGGATCCTCGCGCTCGCGGTCCACCGCGCGCCGCGGGGCTTCCACGCGCGCGCCGACGCGAGCTCGCGCACCTACGTCTACCTGGTGGGTGCGCCTGCGCCGCCGGTGCTCGACGGCTACGCCTGGAGCCTGCCGGATCCACGCGCCTTCCCGGACCTCGCGGCGCCCGCGGTCGACGCGGGCGTGCTCCGTGGCTGCCTCGCCGCCGCGGTCGGGACGCACGACTTCCGCGCGTTCGCCCGGCCCGGGGAGCAGGTCGGAACGGTGCGGACGGTCACGCGCGTCGAGGTCGTCTCGGCGGACTGGGCGCCGCTCCATGCCGTCCTCATCGAGGGCCGCGGGTTCCTGCGGGCGATGGTGCGGAACCTCGTCGGTACCGCGGTCACGGCGGCGGTCGGCCTCGCGCCACCGGACGCGATCCGGGAGCTCCTCGCCGCGGGCGCGGCGGGCGCGCGCTACCGCGGGGTTCGCGCGCCGGGCTGGGGGCTCACGCTCGCGAAGGTGACCTACCCGCCGGGGCGGCTGGGACAGCCGGGAGCGGAGCGCTGAGGCCGCCCGCCCCGCGCACGACCACGACCCGCACGAGGCGGAGGCGGCCGAGCACGCGGGGTGGCGGCGGGACCGGGGGTCCAGCCGGGGCGGCGGAGGTCACATCGTGCTCCGGTCGGCCGGCAGGCGGCCGTACTTGGCGAGGAGGTCGGCGACCGCCTCGCGCAGGTAGTCCGACTGGCGCACGCGGGTGCGGCGGGCGAGGTTGCGGAGCTCCGCGGCGAACGCCGGCGGGAGCCGGATGAGCATCGGCTCGAGGCGGTTCTGGCTGAGCTGGCTGCTGTCGGCGAGGGCTTCGATCTGGGTATTCACGTGTAGGCTCCTGTCTACATGGGAGGTGTTACACCTACACGCTACCACTGGATATCAACGCGTAAAGAAATGAGCCGTTGCGGCAGGTTTCTTGACAGGGACGCGCGACGACGCCCGAAGGGGCCCCCTCGTTCAACGCAGAACGGCTGCGGCCGCGAAGGGCGGAGCACGAGGCTGTGATGGGATGGGACCGAGGGGTGCGGACGCACACGCGGGATGGTGAGAATGCGCGTCGCCGCACGGGCGAGCGTCTCCCGC
>JAHWYA010000180.1 GCA_020028115.1 Anaeromyxobacter sp. | reverse complement strand
GCGCTCCGCCCGCTCGCGAAACAGCATCGCGACCGAGTAGGCCTCCTCGCCGGAGGAGCAGCCCGGGACCCAGGTCCGGACTCCATCGGTCGGGTTGCGCTCCACGACGTCCGGGATCACGATTCGCTCGAGCGCCTGGAACGGCCCGCCGTCACGGAAGAACGCCGTGACGTTGATCATCAGATCGTCGGTGAGCTTGCTGCTCTCGCCCTCGTCGCGAGCGAGCAGCGCGGCGTAGTCCCGGATGCTCGCCGTGCTCGTCGCCGCCATCCGCCGGTGCAGGCGTCGAAGAATGGTGCTGCGCTTGTACCGGCTGAAGTCGTGCCCCGTCTTGCGGGTGAGGAGCTCGAACAGCTCCCTCAACCCCTCGTCCTCCCCGCGCGCGCTCTCGCCGGGGTGCTGCCGCCGGTGTGCCACGAGCTGCGCGAGCGCCGCGGGGATCTCCTCGACCTCGCCTGCTGATCCTCGGCCAGCGAGGTCAGGAAGGCGTTGATCGGCTGTCGGAGGCCGTGGGTCTCGGCGGGGACGAGCCGTAACCTCCCGCCCTCCAGGAGCAGCGCCGCGTCCCTGGGCATGACGTAGACATGGTCGGGCTCGAGCCCGTCGCCGTCCTTCGCGAACTCGACCGGCATCTCGGTCGCGCGCCCGAGGATCTCGGCGAGGATGCTCTCGTGCTCGGGGTCGAGGTGCTGCACGAGCACGAACGCGATCCCGCTCGCGGGCGGGACCCGGCGCAGGAAGCGCTCGAACGCATCGAGCCCGCCGGCCGAGGCGCCGACACCGACCACGAGCAGATGCTCCCCCTCGGAGGCGCGCCAGGCCGCTTCTTGAGCGTCCCTCCGCTGAGATGACGACTCGGATTCCTGGTCGGCCATAACGAGCCCTCCTTAGGGGTGGAATCTAATCGCGGGAGCATTGGCCGCGGGGCCGCAATCAGCATGGTACCGAGTGGGCTGCCCTACAAGCGATAGCTTCCTCGTGGCTGGTACGCGTCGGACATGGCCAGCGCTCACCGCGCCCGCGCGGTGGGGTGATCCTCCCGAATCTGCGGGATGACGAGGCGTACGTCAGGCACACGCTCGACCGGGTCATCCGTGACTACATGGACGTGGACGAAGATGTCGTACGGAAGACCTCGGCCGAGGAGATCCCGCGGCCCGTCGCGGCCCTCGAGCCGCTCGTCCGCGGCTGACGCGGCCGTTCAGGTCCGCGCGACGAAACCTTCAGAAAAGGGGACATCTCGAAGGTCCAGCGTCTGCTGTGCCGCCGTGCTCGCCCTCGCCATGAAACGATCCTGTCACGCGGATCTGACAATGATGACCAATACGAAAGCATTCACTATCGAGAGCGATGACCATTACAGCCGAATCAAGTTCCGCCCCTCCACCTCGGAAGCAGCAGCGCCTCTCTGTAGAACGACGCCGGCGACGTGCTGGCGCCACAGTTCGCGACCATGACGCCCCGGCAGCCCCAGTTGCCGACGCAACACCACGACCAGACGGACGGATCTAGGGGTTCCACCCTGTTCCCGCTCGATCGCGGGCTAGCGACGCGCGCTACTCGGCTTCGGGCGTCTCACACGCGGCGCCGTCCGCTTCCGACTCCGGCTCCGGATCCGGTTCCGGGCACGCCCCCGCCTCCCCGAGCTGCCCGAGGTCGCGAACGCGCGCGAGGCGCTCGTCCATGTTCGGGTGCGAGGAGAGGATCTTCGGCAGCCCGTCGACCCCGGCCTGGCGCCCGACGTCCGCGAGCAGGCACAGCGCGTCGAACATCGGCTGCGCGGTGCGGCCGGCGGCGTGCAGGAACCGGACGGCGTCCTCGTCGGCCTCGCGCTCTGCGGCGCGCGAGTAGTCGAGCATCGCGAGCAGCGCCGGGACGCTGGCGGCCTGCCCCGAGATGTCGCCCCACAGCAGGGTCGTGAACGCGCCGACGCCGACCGCCTTCAGGAGCGACTGCGTCGAGTGGTGGCGCGCGACGTGCCCGAGCTCGTGTCCCACCACCGCGAGGAGCCGGTCGTCGCCGTCCGTGCGGCGGACGAGCTCGTCGAGGAGCACGACCGTGCCGCCCGGCAGCGCGAAGGCGTTGACGCCCGGCCGCTGCTCGACCGAGCGGAACATCAGCCGGTACGGGACGTCCGGGGCCGCGAGGCGGACCGCCTCGGCGACCCGGCGCTCGACGTCGCGCCGCTCCCCGGCCGAGAGCGCGCTCGGCTTGAGGAAGCGTCCGTCGAGGAGCTGGAGCACGCCCTCTCCGAGCCGACCCTCCGCGCTCGACGGCAACACCTTCGCGACCGCCCGCGCCGCCGCGGGCAGGCCGTACACGTAGGCACCCGCGAGGAGCGCCACCGAGGCCAGGAGCGACGCCACCGCCGCGGGCCAGCGCTGCTGCAGCCGATCGACGAGCCCGGCGCGCTCGCCGGCCGCGGCGAGCGCCGCCGTCAGCGCTGCTCCGTCGGCGACCTCCACGACGGCGCCGTCCGCGAAGGTGATCTGTCGCGGCGCGTTCGCGAACGGGTCGGTGACGACGAGGTGGTGGAGCAGGACCTCTCGCAGCGGCTCGCCCGCGGGCGTCGTGACCTGCAGCACGCGGCTCGCGACGGTCACGCGGACCGCCGTCGCCGCGGCGGTCCGTCCGTCGAAGAGGAGCCCTTCGAGGACGGCGTCGCTCACAGGCCGAGGTCCCACCCGAAGAAGTCGACCGCGCCGTCCCCCGCCGCGGAGGACTCGACGCCGGCGCCCGCCGCCGCGATCGTGTCGAGCGGCGCCGCGGCCTCGACCGTCATGCACTCGATCTTGTAGCGGGCGATGTGGACGGCGGCGTACGGCCAGTAGAGCCCGAGCGTGAGCAGCGTGAGGAGGCCGTTCTTCACCCAGACCCGCAGCATCCCTCGCATGCGCACGCTGGTGGAGAAGGTGAACGGGCCGCCGTGGGTCCGCGTCCAGACGAGCCGCTGGAGGCGAGCCGAGAAGAACGCGCCCGGCGCGAGGTAGGCCAGCGACAACCCGGCGTAGGTCGCGGCCAGGATGGGCACGATCGAGGCGGCGTTGGCCTTCGACGGATCCGCCGCGCCCTTCATCGTCATCGCCACGGCGACCGTCGCGCCCACCACCACGAGGAAGGGGAGGAGCGCCACGAGGAAGGTCTTGCCGTAGAGCGCGTAGAAGGCGCCGGTCGACGGCTCGAAGTCGAACTTCTGCGTGCCCCAGGTCGTGGCGCGGTGCTGGTACCGCTTGATGCGCGCGTGGAGCAGGGGCACGAGCACGAGGAAGAGGCCGTATACCGCGAGCAGCCCGGCCAGCGTTCCCGGGCTCGGCTTCTCGCCGGGCCGCAGCGTCGTCACCTCGACGGCGAGGATGATCCAGAGGATCACCGCCGGCGCGAGCGCGCCGTAGGCCGCGCCCACGGTCGAGTCGAACCCGAAGCGGACGCCGCGCCACGTCGTGTTGGAGAGCTTGAACCGCATGGCCATGAAGAAGAGCCACGGCGCCAGCAGCGCCAGGACGACCGCGGCGACGACGGCGGCCTCGATCGAGATCCGGCCGGCGATGACCACCCAGATCCGGAAGTACTCCCCGCCGGTGCCGGTGAACTGGAGCTGTAGCTTCCGCGCCTCGGCCGGGGGCTCGAGGGGCGGCGGGCCGGATCCCGGGTCGGCGAAGCTCGCGGGGTTGGTCTCCGGCATCGGCCTGGCGGATTCGGTCATGTGATCGCCCCCTCCGGGTGGACGCTCGTGCGTTCGAGCGCAACCCCGATCCGATAGCACGCTGCGCGAAGTCTCACGAAACTGGTCGAGCATTCGGGTGCGGCATCGCGCCGCGCTGCGCCGCGGGGTGGTACTGTTTGTGCGATCCGCCGTGGCTCCCGTTCTCGCCTCGCTCGCGCTCCTCGCCGCCGCCGTCGCCTCGGCTACCGCCCCGGCTACCGATGCGCCCGCGCCCGCCGCACCGCCCGTATCCGCTCGCGCGCCGGACCTCGCGCCCTCCGCCCGCACCTGGACCGTGCCCGCCGCGCACGCTGGCGGCGTGCTCCTCGGCATGCGGCTCGCGCTGAGCGTCGCGTGGCCGGACGCGTACGACCCGACGCGCGGCGCCGACATGCGGCGCCAGCTTCGCATCGCGTACACGATGCCGCCGGAATTCGACGCCTCGCGCGGGCTCCTCGAGTCGGACGGCGACCCGTGGTGGCTGAACGGTGCCGGCCACGCGCTCTTCGGGTCCGAGATCTACGGCCGGACGCGGCAGTGCGGCGGCGGACCCGTGGCGGCGCTCGTCGCCGCGGCCGCGGTGTCCGTCGCATGGGAGTACGGCCTGGAGGCGCCCCACCAGCGCCCCTCCGCGGTTGACCTCGTCTGGACACCGCTCGCCGGCGCCGTGCTCGGCGAGGGCCGGTTCCGCCTGCACCGGTGGCTCCGAGCGCGGAACGCCTCCGGGTGGCTCCTCTTCGCCGTCGATCCGCTGGGCGAGGCCGAGCGCAGGTTCGCGCGGACGCGCTGTTGAGAGGCTACGCGTCCTTCTTCTTCGGCAGCGGCCGGGGCTCCCCGAGCTCCTCGATCTTCACCTGCACGATGCCGGCCTTGGCCGGTTTCGCGCTGATGCGGAGGTCGATCCGGCCGTCCTTCGAGTCGAGGTAGGCCGCGACCCGCTCCCTGGGCTGTCCGGTCCTGGCGACGGTCTCGACCGTCCGACGCACCGCGCACTCGCGGCAATGGACGGTCCGGCCGCAGCCCTCCGGGAGCCGGGAGTGGACGCAGGCGAAGGCCTCGCCGGCGGTGAGCCCGAACGTCGCCTTGCGGTCGGCGCCGATGAGGGCGGCGAGCTTCCCGTTCATCGCGAGGACCCGGCCGTCCTCGTCGGTGAGGATCACCGGGCTCGCGAGGTCGTCGATGTACTCGTCGACGGGGATGCCCGCCCACAGGCGCTGGAAGTGGCTCGCGCACGGCTCGCACATCCCGTGGCTCACGTCGGTGACCCGCGCCTGCGGATCGGCGCGGATGACCCTGCGGCAGTACGAGCAGATGAGGCGCATCCGCACCATCCTGCCCGAGGACGGACCCAGCGAAGAGGAAACGATGTCGCAACCTGCGGGGGACGGCCGCGGCGGTCACCAGTACTTCTCGACGTGGATCTGCCCCGGCGCGCCCTTCTCGTGGACGCGGAACCCCTCACCCGAGAGCAGCTTCGTCATGTCGTCGATCATCGCCGGATTCCCGCACAGGAGGACGTGCGTGTTCTCCGGCGTCGGCTTGAAGCCCCACGACTGCTCGAGCGCGCCGCCGCTCCAGAGCTGCTGCACGTGGCCGACGTGACCCTGCCAGGCCTGCTGCTCCTCCTTCGGCCGGCTCACGATCCGCATGACCGAGAGGTGCGGCGACTCCCGCTGGATCGTGAAGAGCTCCCGCGAGTACCCGAGGTCCCACGAGTGCCGCGCGCCGAGGAGCAGCGCGATGCGCCGCGAGGTCCCGGAGAGGAGCTCGGTCCGGAGCATGGACATGTACGGCGCGAGGCCCGTGCCGGTCGCCACCATCACGAGGTTCGCCTGCGGCGGCACCTCCCGGAGGGTGAACAGGCCCGTGAACTTCGGGCCGAGCCAGAGCGGGTCGCCCGGCGCGAGCGCGAGGAGGCGCGGCGTGAGCTCGCCCGACGTGACGAGCGCGACGAAGAGCTCGACGTACTCGCGCTGCTTCGAGGAGGACGCGATCGAGTAGGCGCGCCGGATGAAGCGGCCGGGGTCGGCCGCCGGATCCTCGGGATCGCAGCCGGCGAGGCGCGGGGCCGCCGCCGGGAGGCCGACGACGGCGAACTGGCCGGGGACGAACACCGGCAGCGGCCAGCCGCGGGGCGCGACCCGCATGACGACGAGGCCGGGGGCGTACTCGTCGCGCACGGTCATCACCGCGTTGAGCTCGAGCGGCTTCGCCATGCGAGGTTCGATAGCACGGCCGGCGGGCGTGCGCTGCGCGACGCGGCGGCGCGGCCACGTCCGGGTTACGCTGACGCCGTGCGCCGCGCGCTCCGCGCCATCCCCACCCTCGTCCGCGTCGGCCTCGCCGAGGCGGTCGCGTACCGGGCGGAGATGCTCGTCTGGCTGCTCTCGACGACGATGCCGCTCGTCATGCTCGCGCTCATGACGGCGGTCGCGCGCGACGCCCCGGTGGGACGCTTCGGCGAGGCGGACTTCACGGCGTACTACCTCGCCGCGCTCGTCGTCCGGCTCATGACCGGCGCGTGGGTGATCTGGGAGGTGAACTTCGAGATTCGAGGGGGGACGCTCGCGTACCGGCTGCTGCGGCCGATCCACCCGCTCGTCGCGTACGCGGCGGAGAACGTCGGCGCGATGCCGCTCCGCGTCCTCGCGGTCGTCCCGATCGCCGCGGGCGCCGTGCTCGCGACCGGGGGCGAGCGCCTCACGCGCGACCCGCTGCTCCTCGCGGTCTTCCCCCTCGCGCTGGTCGGCGCCTGGCTCATCACCTTCCTCGCGATGGCGGTCATCGGCGCGCTCGCGTTCTGGGTCGAGTCCTCCGGCGGGGTGTTCGAGGTGTGGCTCGGGCTGTTCGGGGTGTTCTCGGGGTACCTCGTCCCGCTCGAGCTGTTCCCGCGCTGGCTCGAGATGACGTCGCGGTTCCTCCCCTTCCGGTACATGCTCGCGTTCCCGGTCGAGCTGGTGATCGGCCTGACGCCGCGGAGCGTGGCGCTCGGCGAGCTCGCGATCCAGTGGGCCTTCGTCGCGGTGCTCGGCGTCGCCGCCCGACTCGTCTGGCGGGCGGGCCTCGCGCGGTTCGCCGCGTTCGGTGGCTGAGGACGCCGGCGGGGGAGGTCGGATGAGGTGCGCGGCCGGAGGCCGCGCCGCCGGCCTCTCGACACCGTGCTAGCCTCGTCGCGGAGCAGTTCCTGAGGGGGAACGTGCCCGAAACGTCCGCTCGAACGCCGCCGCTCGACCCGGCGCTGCCGCCGCCCGCATGGGCCGGTCGCGTCCCGCCCTGGGCGTGGCTCCTCCTCTTCGCGGCCGCGACGTGGCTCCTCCGCCTCGCCGGGTACGCCTTCACCGACGTTCCGGGCGGGCTCGCGGTGGTGTGGCCCGCCTCGGGGCTCGGGCTCTACGCGCTCCTCGTCTCGCGCCGCCGCGTCTGGCCGGTCGTGCTCGCCACGGTGTTCGTCCTCGGGGTGGCCGGGAGCGTCCGCTTCGGACGGCCGCTCGCGCCCGCGATCGTCTACAACGCGACCCACGTCGTCGAGGCGCTCGCCGCCTGGTGGATCGTCGTGCGGCTCGGCGGCAGGCCGACGCTCCGGACGCTCCGCGGGGCGCTCGTGCTCATGTTCGCGCCGGCGGCCGCCATCTTGGCGGTGTCTGCGGTCGGGCACGTCCTCATGACCGGCGGGACGTCGCCGTTCGGCGCGCCGCGCTTCTGGATCTTCTGGGCGGGGTCGAGCCTCGGGATCCTGTTGGTGACGACGCTGCTCGTGGAGTGGTCCGAGCCGTCGTCGGGCGTCCTCGGGGGTGCCGGGCCTGCCGGGATCGTGGGCGCCGCAGCGGCGCTCGCCGCGGCGATCGCGGTGCTCCGGGTGACCGGCCGCGTCGTCGACGAGGTGGTCCTCCTCCCGCCGCTCCTCTGGGCGGCGATCCAGTTCGGCGCGCGCGGCGCGACGGTCGGCATCGTGGCCGCCGCGCTCGGGATGGTCGGGACGTCCGCGGGCGGCTGGCACGAGCCGTTCGCGAGGGCGGAGACCGGCGCGCTCGCGCTCCAGCTCTTCCTCGCCTTCGGCAGCGCGTCGATCCTGGCGGTCGCGGCGGTGGACGAGGAGCGCCGCGCGGCCGAGCACCGCCGGGTCCTGCTCGAGCGCGCGATGGACCACAACCCGGACCCCGCCGGGATCTTCGCGGAGGACGGGACGATCGTGTGGGTGAACCGCCCCGCGGCCCGGCAGCTCGGTGCGCCGCGCTCGGCCGTGCTCGGCAAGCCCGTCTGGGCCCTCGCCGGCGTGAGCCGGGAGGTCTGGCGCGAGCGCTGGCTGCGCATCGCCGCAGCCGGCGCGCTCGTGCTGGAGGAGCGGCTGCCCGGGCCGGACGGCCGTCCCGTGCCGTACGAGGTCTCCTCCGCCATCGTGGCCGCCGGCGGGCGACGGCTCCTCGTGTCGGTGCTGCGGGACCTCACCGACCGGCGCCGTGCCGAGGAGTCGTCGCGCCTCGCCGCGCTCGGCACGCTCGCGGCGGGCGTGGCCCACGAGGTGAACAACCCGCTCTCCTACGTCGTCTCGAACCTCGCCCACGTGAAGGAGCGCCTCGCGGCGTTCCCGGATCCGCACGGGACGCTGCGCGCCGACGTCCTCGATCCGCTCGGCGACGCCGAGGACGGCGCGCTGCGCGTCCGCGACATCGTCCGGCAGCTCCGCGCGTTCGCCCGCAGCGACGAGGAGCCCGGGCCGGTGGACCCGGGCCGGGCGCTGCGCGCCGCGCTCGCGATGGCGCACAACGAGGTCCGGCATCGCGCGCGCCTCACGACCGACCTCGCCGAGACGCCGCCCGTCGTCGCGGGCGAGAACCGCCTCACGCAGGTGTTCGTGAACCTGCTCGTGAACGCCGCGCAGGCGATCCCGGAGGGGAACGTCGAGCGGAACGAGGTGCGCGCCGCGCTCTCGGTCCGCGGCGACGAGGTGGTGGTGGAGATCTCCGACACCGGCGCCGGGATGGACGCCGCGACGCGGGCCCGGATCTTCGAGCCGTTCTTCACCACCAAGTCACCCGGCGCGGGCACCGGCCTCGGCCTCGCCATCAGCCACTCGATCGTCACGGGCCTCGGCGGGAGGATCGAGGTCGAGTCCGCGGCGGGCTCGGGGAGCCTCTTCCGCGTGGTCCTCCC
>JAHWYA010000179.1 GCA_020028115.1 Anaeromyxobacter sp. | reverse complement strand
GCGTCCTCGTCCCGCCCGACGGCTACCTCCAGGGCGTGCGCGCGCTCTGCGACCGCCACGGCATCCTCATGATCTGCGACGAGGTGATGGCGGGCTTCGGGCGGACGGGCGAGTGGTTCGCCGTGAACCACTGGGGCGTCGTCCCGGACCTCCTCACGATGGCGAAGGGGCTCACCTCCTCGTACGTGCCGCTCGGGGCCGTCGCGATGCGGCGCGGGATCGCCGACGCCTTCCGCGACAAGCCCTTCGCGGGCGGCCTCACCTACGGCAGCCACCCGGTCGCGTGCGCCGCGGCGCTCGCGACGATCGCGGTCTACGAGGAGGACCGGCTCCTCGATCGGGCCCGCACGATGGGCGCGCTCATGCGGGAGCTGCACGACGGGCTCGCCGCCCGCCACCCGTCGGTCGGCGCCGTCCGGTCCATCGGGCTCTTCGGGATGATCGAGCTCGTCCGGGACCGGAGGACGATGGAGCCGCTCGCGCCGTTCAACGGCACCTCCGACGAGATGACCGCCCTCGCGCGGTTCTTCCGGCAGGAGGGGCTCTTCACGTTCGTCCGCTGGAACGGGTTCTTCACGAACCCTCCCCTCATCGTCACCGAGGCGGAGCTGCGCGAGGCGTTCGCCATCGTGGACCGGGGTCTCGAGCTCACCGATCGCGCGGTCGCGGGCTGACCCCGGCGCCGCCTGCGGCGCGCCGCGCGCCGTGCTAGGAGTGCCGCATGCTCTTCGTCCTCACGTACGACTACGTCCCCGACGTCCTCGAGAAGCGCACGCCGTACCGGAACGACCACCTCGCGCTCATCCGCGAGCTCCACGCGGCCGGGACGGTCCTGTACGCCGGCGCCTTCGATCCGCCGACCGACGGCGCGCTCTTCGTCTTCAAGGCCGACTCCGCCGCGGCGGTGGAGGCGTTCGTGAAGCGCGATCCGTACGTGAAGAACGGCGTCGTGACGGGCCACCGCGTCCGCCCCTGGAACGTCGTCGTCGGCGCCTGAGTCCGCCCTCCGCGAGGCACCCGGTTGCCTGCGGGGCGGCCGTGGGCTAGGGATCCGCGCATGTCCGACACCGACCAGACGCTCATCGCGGCCGCCCGCGGCGGCGATCGCCGCGCGCTCGAGAAGCTCCTCGAGCGCCACCAGAGCGCCGTCTACCGGTTCGGGATGAAGATGTGCGGCGAGACGGAGGACGCGAAGGACGTCTTGCAGGAGACCCTCATCGCCGCGGTCCGCACCCTCCCCGAGTTCCGCGGCGCGTCGTCCGTCTCGACGTGGCTCTACACGATCGCGCGGTCCTTCTGCCTGAAGAAGCGGCGGACGTCCAAGTTCGCGCCCGAGCGGATCGAGTCGCTGGAGGCCCAGTCGGAGGCCTCGGGTCAGGTCGCGGACTCCCGGCGCAGCCCGGAGGAGGACGCGGCCGCGCGGCAGCTGAAGGGACTGCTCGACGCCGCCATCGCCGAGCTCGACCCCATGTACCGCGAGGTGCTCCTGCTCCGGGACGTCGAGGGGCTCGCCGCCGCGGAGGTCGCCGAGATCCTCGGCCTCACCGTCGAGGCCGTGAAGAGCCGGCTCCACCGCGCGCGGGTCGCGGTGCGCGAGCGGGTCGCGCCGGCGCTCGCGCCCGCGGCGATGCCCCAGCCGGGCCCTGGCTGCCAGGACGTCGTGACGATGTTCTCCCGCCGCCTCGAGGGCGAGATCGACGGCAACGCGTGCGCCGACCTCGAGAAGCACCTCGAGAGCTGCGCGGCGTGCCGCGGCCGGTGCGACTCGCTCCGCTCGACGCTCACGCTGTGCCGCAACGCCGGCAGCGCGCAGGTCCCGCCGGAGATCGCGCGCTCGGTGCGCGAGGCGCTGCGCCAGTTCGTCTCGGCGCCCGCCTGAGCCCCCGCGTGGCGACCGGGCGCGCACTCGTTCGTGCCCAGGGCCTCTCCTTGCCCCGAAGCCCGGCCCTGCGCTAGACAGGGCGCCGATCCGGTGGCCCCTCCCCGGACGGAGAGGATCTCGACCATGACCCGTTCCACGAAGACGACCGCCGCAGCCTCGCTGCTGCTCACCCTCCTCGCCGGCTGCGCGACCGCGGGACGCGACACCGCCATCGGCGCGGGCGTCGGCGGCGCCGCGGGCGCGGGCGTCGGCGCGCTCCTCGGCGGAAAGAAGGGCGCGCTCATCGGCCTCGGCGTCGGGGCGCTCGCCGGGGGCTCGGTCGGCCTCTACCTCGACAAGCAGCGGAAGGAGCTCGAGCGCGTCGCCGAGGTGAAGAAGACCGAGAACGGCCTCCTCGTGCAGATGAAGAACGACATCCTCTTCGACACCGGGAGCGACGCGCTCAAGGCGGAGGGGATCGTCGAGCTGAACAAGATGGCCGACATCCTCGCGAAGTACTCGGACGACCGCGTGAAGATCCAGGGTCACACGGACGCCGTCGGCGACACGAAGTCGAACCAGTCGCTCTCGGAGCGGCGCGCGAAGGCGGTGAAGACCGTGCTCCTCTCCCGCGGCGTGCAGGACAAGCAGATCGAGGTCTACGGCCTCGGCGAGTCGAAGCCCGTCGCCGACAACGCCAGCCCCGCCGGCCGCGCGAAGAACCGCCGCGTCGAGCTGCACATCGACGTGCCGAATCCGTCGTAGCGCCGCCTCGGCCCGCCGTCCCCTCCGCGCCGCTCCGGACCCGAGGTCCAGGGCGGCGCGGTCGCGTTCCGGAGGTCGTCTCCGGCGTCGTCCTCACGCGCTCGCGTGCGGGTCGCGGCGCAGGCGGTGCAGCGCGGAGATCGTCTGGGCGAGCTCCGCCGCGAGCCGGGCGCATCCCCCGCACGTGGCGAGGTGTACCTCGACCCGGGCCGCCGCGTGCGGCCCGAGCTCCCCATCCAGGTACTCCGACAGCAGGTCGTCCACCTCGTCGCAGCACCCGAGCGCCAGCGGGACCGGGATCATGCGCGCACCCCTCGAGTCTACCCGGTGCGAGCCTCGGCGCCGCGGGAGGAGGCGCCGCCGTGCTCCTGGACCCTTCCGGCGCCGCGCGGCTCCATCACCACATGGCCAGCGCGCTCGTCGTGGGGGGAGGCTTCGCGGGGCTCGAGTCCGCCATCCAGCTCCGGCAGGCGGGGATCGAGGTCACCCTCGTCTCCAACCGCCCGTTCCTGTTCGTCTATCCCACGTCGATCTGGGTCGTCACCGGGGAGAAGCCGTTCCCGGAGGTGTGCCTCGACCTCCGGGACGTCGCCCGCCGCCACGCCTTCCAGTTCGTCGAATGGCCGGTCGAGGAGCTCTCCGGCGCACGCCGCAGCGCGACGATCGCGGGCCGCGAGGTCTCCGCGGACCACCTCGTCGTGGCGCTCGGCGGGACGCCGCTCCGGCCGAAGGGCGTCGAGCACACGCACGGGATCTCCGGCGACCCGCAGGGCTCGCTGCGCATGAAGGCGGCGCTCGAGGCGCTCGTCGCGAGGGGGAGCGGCCGGATCGCGATGGGGTTCGGCGGCAACCCGGCGGACCCGTCGGCGGTGCGCGGCGGGCCCGCGTTCGAGCTGATGTTCAACGTCGACACGCTCCTTCGCCGCCGCGGCCTCCGCGACCGCTTCCAGCTCACCTTCTTCGCGCCGATGGCGAGCCCGGGCGAGCGGATGGGCCGGCGCGCGGCGGGGGCCATCCGCACGATGCTCGGGCGACTCGGGATCGCGATGCGGTTCGGGACGCGGATCGACGGCTTCGACGCGGCCGGGGTCCTGTTCGAGGGAGGCGCCCGCCTCGACGCGGACCTCGTCATGTTCCTCCCCGCCGGCGAGGGTCACCCGGTCGTCCGGGCGTCGGACCTGCCCCGGAACGCCGCGGGGTTCGTGACCGTCGACGCCGGCTGCGCCGTCCCGGGGTTCCCGGGCGTCTGGGCGGTCGGGGACTCCGCGGCGCTCGAGGGGCCGGCGTGGCGCGCCAAGCAGGGGCACCTCGCGGAGGTGATGGCGAGGGTCACGGCGTCGAACGTCGCCGCGGCGGTGGCGGACCGGCCGGAGCGCGCGAGCTACCTCCCGCACGTCGGCATCACCTGCCTCCTCGACACCGGGAACGGCGCCGCGTACGTCCACCGCGACGACGAGACCGAGCGGATGATCCCGCTCCCGGTGGTCGGCCACTGGATGAAGAAGGGCTGGGGCGCGTACTTCAAGGCGTCGAAGCGGAAGCTCGTCCCGCGACTGCCGGGGCTGTAGCGCGGTCGCCCTCGCCACCCTCCTCCTCCGCCGCCTCGGCCGCGCGCAGGAGCGGCACGAGCTTCTCCTGCTTCGCGCTCGCGCCGAGCCGCGCGATCTCCGCCGCCCGGCGCATCACGTTGCCGCGGCCGGTCTGGAGCTTCGCGCGCGCCGCGCTCCAGCTCGCCTGCGCCTGGTCGAGCCGTGCGCCGACGTCGCCGAGGTCGCCGGCGAAGTCGGAGAGGCGGTCGAGGAGCTTGCCCGCCTCCTCCGCGATCCGCTGCGCGTTCGCGTTCTGCTTCTCCGACCGCCAGAGGTGGGCGACCAGGCGCAGCGCCGCGAGGAGGGTCGTCGGGCTGCAGAGGACGATGCCCTTCGCGAACGCCTCCTCGTGCAGCGCGGGGGCGCGGACGACGGCGGCGTGGAAGGCCGCCTCGCTCGGCACGAACAGCAGGACGAGATCGAGCGTCCGCCGCGCGAGCACGTCGGCGTAGCCCTTCCCCGCGAGCCCCTTCACGTGGGCGCGCAGCGACGCGACGTGGCGGTCGAGCGCCGCCTCGCGGGCGTCGCCGTCCGCCGCCACGGCCTCGAGGAACGCGGTGAGCGAGCACTTCGCGTCGACGACGACGGCGCGGTCGCCGGGCAGGTACACGAGCGCGTCCGGCCGCTTCCGCCCCCCCTCGTCGTCGACGTGGGTGACCTGCAGGTCGTACTCCCGCCCCTCCGCGAGCCCCGCCGTCTCGAGCACCCGCTCGAGCACGATCTCGCCCCAGTCCCCCTGCGCCTTCGACTCTCCGCGGAGCGCGCGGGAGAGCCCATCCGCCTGCAGCGACAGGGTCCGCTGCGCGTCCTGGAGGAGCTGCAGCTCGCGGAGCAGGCTCGCCCGGTCCCGGCTCTCCTCGTGGTACGTCCGCTCGATCCGCTCCTCGAACGACTGGAGCTTCTCGCGGACGGGGCCGAGGAGCGCCTGGAGGCTGGCCTCGCTCCGATCGAGGAGGACCTTCCCCTTCTCGTCGAGGACGCGGCCCGCGAGCTTCTCCACCTCGGCGCGGACCGCCTCGCGCGTCCGCTCGGCTTCCCGCGCGCGCTCCGCGTGGCCGCGCCGCTCCGCCTCGAGCTCGGCCTCGAGCCGCGC
>JAHWYA010000178.1 GCA_020028115.1 Anaeromyxobacter sp. | reverse complement strand
CGGGCCCTCGCGGCCGCGCAGCGGGCCGCGGCGGCCGCGGAGCGAACCGCCGAGCGCGACGAGCGCGCCGCGGAGGAGGCGGAGCGCCGCGCGGGCGAGGCGCGCACCAGGGCGAAGGCGACGCGCGCGGAGGCGGAGAAGCTCCGGGCGAAGGTGAGAGAGATCGAGCGCGGGTGATGTGGAAGATGCCCCCGTGGTCGTGGTCGTGGTCGTGGACGTGGACGGCTTCGACCACCTCCACGTCCACGTCCAGGTCGACGTCCACGTCCACGTGGCCGCGGTTATCATCTGTCCCGTGCGCGCCCTGCCCTCCGGCTGGTCGGTCTACTACCGGGTCGTCCGCCGCATCCCGCGCGGCCGCGTCGCGACCTACGGCGAGGTGGCGCTCGTCGCCGGGAAGCCGGGCGCGGCGCGGCAGGTCGGGTTCGCCCTCGCCGCGCTGCGCGGGAGCGTCCACGACGTTCCGTGGCAGCGCGTCCTCGGCGCGCGTCCCCGCGGGCACGCGGCGATCTCGCTCCTCGATCCGGTCGGCGCGGCGGTGCAGCGGACCCTGCTCGAGGCGGAGGGCGTCGCCTTCGACGAGCGCGACCGGATCGACCTCGCCCGGTTCGGCTGGAAGAGCGCCCCGCTCGGCGAGCGCAGGGGCAGCCGGATGAGGCTGCCCCGTAGCGAGCGGGGGGCTCGGGGGGGCGCGAGGGCCGAAGGCCCGAGTGTCCCCCCGCTCAAACGTCCCCGACGGGGATGATGCGCCAGATCTCGTCCGCGTACTCGCGGATGGTCCGGTCGGACGAGAACTTGCCGGTCCGGGCGACGTTCAGGATCGCCATGCGGGTCCAGCGCTCCGGATCGACGTAGGCCCGGTCGACCTCCTCCTGGCACGCGACGTAGGCGGCGAAGTCGGCGAGCACGAGGTACGGGTCGCCGCCGTTCAGGAGCGACTCGACGACGGGCCGGAAGAGCCCCGGCTCGCCCGGCGAGAACACGCCCGCGGAGAGCGCGTCGAGGACCCCCTTCAGCCGCCGGTCGTTCCGGTACCACTCCCACGGATCGTAGCCGCGCTTCTTCAGCGCGTGGACCTGCTCGACGGTGAGGCCGAACAGGAAGAAGTTGTCGGCGCCGACCTCCTCGCGGATCTCGACGTTCGCGCCGTCGAGGGTGCCGACCGTGAGGGCGCCGTTCAGCGCGAACTTCATGTTGCCCGTGCCGGACGCCTCCTTCCCCGCGGTCGAGATCTGCTCGGAGACCTCGGCGGCGGGGAAGATCCGCTCCGCCAGCGAGACCCGGTAGTTCCGGAGGAACGCGACCGTCATCCGGCCCTGCAGGTCGACGTCGTGGTTCACGACGTCCGCGATCGAGTTCACGAGCTTGATGATCGCCTTCGCGGCGGCGTACCCGGGCGCCGCCTTCCCGCCGAACAGGTACGTCCGCGGGTGGGGCCGGTACGCCCGGTCCTCCTTCATACGTAGATATTCCGCCGCGACGCGCAGGATCGCGAGGAGCTGCCGCTTGTACTCGTGGATCCGCTTCACCTGCACGTCGAAGATCGAGTCGAGGTCGAGGGTGATCCCGTTCTCGGCCTTCACGATCTCGGCGAGGCGCGCCTTGTTCTCGCGCTTGATGTCGCGGAAGAGCCGCCGGAACCCGGCGTCGTCCGCGAGTGGCTCGAGCGCGCGGAGCTTCGTCGCGTCGGTGATCCACTCCGGGCCGATCACCTCGGTGATCGCGCTCGCGAGGGCGGGGTTCGCCTGCAGGAGCCAGCGCCGCGGCGTCACGCCGTTCGTCTTGTTGTTGAACTTGGCCGGCCAGAGGGCGTTGAAGTCGCGGAACAGCTCGCGCTTCAGGAGGTCCGTGTGGAGCGCCGCCACGCCGTTCACGGAGCGCGACCCCACGACCGCGAGGTTCGCCATCCGGACCTGCTTCACCGGCCCCTCCTCGATGATGCTCATCCGCGCGAGCGCGGCCTCGTCCGCCCGGTGCGCGCCGCGCACCTCCTCGAGGAACCGCCCGTTCACCTCGTAGACGATCTCGAGGTGGCGCGGCAGGACCCGCCCGAAGAGGTCGACCGACCACCTCTCGAGCGCCTCGGGCATGAGGGTGTGGTTCGTGTAGCCGAAGGTCGCCCGGCAGATCTCCCACGCCTGCGGCCACTCGACCCCGTGCTCGTCGACGAGCACGCGCATGAGCTCGGCGATCGCGATGGCGGGGTGGGTGTCGTTGAGCTGGATGGCGATCTTGTCCGGGAAGTCCTCGAACCCCTCGTGCACCTTGAGGTGACGGGTGACGATGTCGTGGATCGAGCACGCGACGAAGAAGTACTGCTGCTGGAGCCGCAGCTCCTTCCCCATCACCGTGAGGTCGTTCGGGTAGAGGACCTTCGAGATGCTCTCGGAGAGGTCCTTGTCCTCGACCGCGGAGAGGTAGTCGCCGGCGTTGAAGTCGGCGAGGTCGAGCTCCTGGGAGGCCCGCGCCCGCCAGAGGCGGAGCGTGTTCACGGTGCCGTTGCGGTAGCCGGCGATCGGGACGTCGTACGGCATCCCGAGGACGTGCCGCCCGTCGACCCAGGAGACCCGGAGCCGGCCGGTGGAGTCCTTCCCGTGCTCGGTGCGCCCGTAGAACGCGACGGGCACGACGTACTCCGGGCGCGGGATCTCCCAGGCGTTCCCGAACCGGAGCCACTCCTCCGGCCGCTCGATCTGCCAGCCGTTTCGGATCTCCTGGTCGAAGATCCCGAACTCGTAGCGGATGCCGTAGCCGTAGGCGGGGTACTGGAGCGTCGCGAGCGAGTCGAGGAAGCAGGCGGCGAGCCGGCCGAGGCCGCCGTTGCCGAGCCCCGCGTCGGGCTCCTGCGAGAGGAGGTCGGCGAGGTCGAGGCCGAGGTCCTGCAGCGCCGAGCGCATCGGATCGTACAGCCCGAGGTTCAGCAGGTTGTTCTCGAGCGCCCGGCCCATGAGGAACTCGAGCGAGAGGTAGTAGACCCGCTTCGCGTCGTTCCGGTAGTAGGCCTGCTGCGTCTGGATCCAGTGCCGCATCATCCGGTCGCGCACCGCGTACGCGACGGCGAAGTAGCGGTCGAGGGAGGTGGCGGTGTGCTCGTCCTTCCCCTGCGCGTACGTCAGGTTGTCGAGGAACGATCGCTTGAGCGTCTCCACGTCCGTGGCGGTGCGGACGTTCGGGAGGTGGCGGGCGCGCTCGAGCGCCTTCGCCTCCTCGCCGCCGGCCGTGCTCGTCTTCCTCCTCGGGGGAACCATCCGCTCTCCTCTGCCTGGCGCGCGCGCCGGCCCCGCTCCGCGCGGGGTGCACCATCATAATCGGGTGCCCGCCCGGGGGCCCTCGCTCTGCACGGGATCTGGACGCGCCAGGGGGTGGGTCAGGTCCGGCGGCGCAGCGCGCCCGCGAGCTCGCCGTACAGGTGGATCGCGGAGCGGATCGCCTTCTGGAAGTCCGCCAGCGAGAGGCTCTCGTTCTCGGAGTGGGCGTTCGAGAGCGGATCCTCGACGCCGACGAGGAGCGCCGGCACGCCGCCGAGGGCGCGGGCGAACGGCTCGACGAACCCGATCGACCCGCCGCACCCGATCGCGAGCGCGGGGCGGCCGAACCCGCGCTCGAGCGCGCGGAAGGCGGCCGGGAACGCGGGGTGCGAGACGTCCGTGATCCACGGCGCGCCCGCCGTGTCGATCTTGAAGCTCACCTCGACGCCCCACGGGGCGGCCCGGCGCAGCGCCGCGACGAGCCGCTCCTTCACGTCGGCGGGGTCCATGTCCGGCACGAGCCGGACGCCGACCCGCGCCCACGCCACGTCGTTGATGATGTTCCGGGCGTCGCGCCGCGACGACGCCTGGATCGCGTTCACCGCGAGCGCCGGCTCCCACCAGTTCACCTCGAGCGGGTGGCGATCGCCGCCGAGGAGCCGCACGCCGGGCCGCATCCGCGCCTGCGCGCGGAACCCCTCGCGCGTCACCGGCAGCGCCGCGATGGCGCGGCGCTGCTCGTCCGAGAGCGGCCGGACCCGGTCGTAGATGCCGGGGATGGCGATCCGCCCGTCGTCGTCGACGAGGGTCGCCAGCATCTTCGAGAGCGCGAGGACCGGGTCGGGGATCGGGCCGCCCCACATCCCGGAGTGGACGGACTGGTCGAGGGCGCGGACCTCCACCTCCACGACGACGAGCCCCCGCAGCGCGACGGTGACGCTCGGGACGCCCACGTCGACGTTGCCCGTGTCGGTGAGGACCATCGCGTCCGCGTCGAGCTTCGAGCGGTAGCGGCCGATGAAGGAGGTGAGGTGCTCCGAGCCGATCTCCTCCTCGCCCTCCACCACGATCTTGAGGTTGAGCGGCGTCCCGTGCGCGCCGCGCACCCACGCGTCGGTCGCGGCGGCGTGGACGAGGATGCCCGCCTTGTCGTCGGCCGTGCCGCGGCCGAACAGCCGCCCGTCGCGCTCGGTGGGGTCGAACGGCGGCGAGCGCCACTGCTCGACCTCGCCGGCGGGCTGGACGTCGTGGTGCGCGTAGAGGAGGAGCGTCGGGAGGGACGGGTCCTCGATCCGCTCTCCGAAGACGTAAGGGTGCGCCCCGTCGACGCGCAGGATCTCGACGCTCGTGAAGCCGCGCCGGCGGAGCAGCTCGGCGACGGCGTCGGCGCTCCGCCCGACCTCCACCTCCGGGAACCCGGCGAACGAGACGCTCGGGATCCGGACCAGGCGCTTCAGCTCGTCGAGGTAGATGGCGTGATTCTTCTCGTAGTGCGCGAGCGCGGATTCGACGGGGCCTGCGGGCATGGAGGCGATATAACCCCGTTCATGCCGGCGGGTCGCCGTCCCCTTCGGGAGGGCTCGTCCCCCGACCTCCATCGCCCCGCGGAGCGGGGCTGGGGAGGGGGCTTGTCCCCGGACCTCCATCGCCCCGCGGAGCGGGGCTGGGGAGGGGGTCCGGGCGACGCGCTCGCGCGCACGCTCGGCGTCACGCGCGTCGCGCGGCTCACCGGGCTCGACCGGACCGGGGTCGAGGTGGCGAGCGCCGTCCGGCCTCGCGGACACGTCCTGCAGGTCACGAACGGGAAGGGGCTCGCCGCCCGGGAGGCCGCGCGCGGCGCGCTCCTCGAGGCGGCGGAGCTCTTCGCCGCGGAGCGCGCGCAGGTGGACGCGTGGGGCTCCGCGTCCGAGCTCGCGGCTCGCCACGGCGGCCGCTCGGTGCTCGGGCCGCGCGCGCTCGATCCGGAGGGGGGCGAGCCGGCGTGGGACGACGTCCGCCTCGCCTGGCGGGCGGGGCGGGACCTCGCGTCGGGCGAGCGCGTCCTCGTCCCGGCGCACGCGGTCCACGTGCCGCCGCCGGGCGGACCCTGG
>JAHWYA010000177.1 GCA_020028115.1 Anaeromyxobacter sp. | reverse complement strand
CGGCGTCGACGTCGTCGCCCGGGTACGCGCGCCCCGCGCCGCCGACGCCGGCGAGGTCCCGGAGGGCGCCCTCTTGGTGGGCCTCCTCGCGCCCGGGCTCGACGCCGACGTCCTCGCGCGCCTCGCCGCTCGCCGCGTCTCGGTCCTCGCGATGGAGCGGGTCCCGCGGATCACGCGCGCCCAGGCGATGGACGCGCTCTCGTCGCAGGCGACGCTCGCCGGGTACGCGGCGGTGATCCTCGGCGCCGCCACCCTGTCTCGGATCCTGCCGATGATGACGACCGCGGCCGGCACGCTCGCGCCGGCCAGGGTCTTCGTCCTCGGCGCGGGGGTCGCCGGGCTCCAGGCGATCGCGACCGCCCGCCGCCTGGGCGGGGTGGTCTCGGCGTTCGACGTCCGCTCCGCCGTGAGGGAGCAGGTCCGCTCGCTCGGCGCGGCGTTCGTGGACGTGCCGGAGGTGGCCGCGGAGGGCCAGGGCGGCTACGCGAAGGAGCTCGGGGACCGCGAGCAGGAGCGGGTCCTCGCCGCGGTCGGAGCGCACCTCCGCGAGGTGGATCTCGTCGTCACGACCGCGCAGGTGCCGGGCCGCCCCGCGCCGCGGCTCCTCACGGCGGGGATGGTCCGCGCGATGCGGCCGGGGTCCGTCGTCGTCGACCTCGCGGCGGAGACCGGCGGGAACTGCGAGCTCACCCGCGCCGGCGAGCGGGTCGTGGAGGGGGACGTGACCGTGCTCGGCCCGGTGAACCTCCCCTCCACCGTCCCGCTCCACGCGAGCCAGCTCTACGGCCGCAACGTCGCGACGCTCCTCGGGCACCTCGCGAAGGACGGGCGGCTCGTCCTCGACCCCTCCGACGAGATCGTCGGGCCGATGCTCGTCGTCCACGCCGGCAAGGTGAGGCCGTGATGCACCTCCAGGTCATCGAGCTCTACGTGTTCGTCCTCGCCGGCTTCGTCGGGCTCTTCACGATCACCCGCGTGCCGGCGCTCCTCCACACGCCGCTCATGTCCGCGACGAACGCGATCAGCGCCATCTCGCTCGTCGGCTCCCTCGTGATGGCGGGGGCGGACCACGGGGCGGTCCCGACGATCCTCGGGACGATCGCCGTCGCGAGCGCGACCGTGAACGCCGTCGGCGGCTTCATCATCACCGACCGGATGCTGAAGATGTTCCGGCGGGGGCCGCCGGGGGGCGCGCCCAGGTGAGCGCGCGCGACGTCCTCCTCGAGGTCGCCTACCTCGCCGCGTCCGTCCTCTTCATCCTCGGGCTGAGGAGCCTCACCGTCCCGGCCCGCGCCCGGCGCGGCATGCAGCTCGCGGCGCTCGGCATGCTCGTCGCGATCGTCGGGACGCTCCTCCACCACGAGATCGTCCGGTACGAGTGGATCCTCGCCGGGCTCGCCGTGGGCGCGGTCGCGGGCTACCCGCTCGGCGTCTACGTGCCGATGACCGCGATGCCCCAGCGGATCGCGATCTCGCACATGTTCGGCGCCGTCGCCGCGACGCTCGTCGGCGTCGCCGAGTTCTGGCGGCTCGGACAGGGCGCGCGCGTCGGGCGGGTGGAGATGACGGCGCTCGGGTTCGAGGTCCTCTTCGGCGCGCTCACCGTCACCGGGAGCTTCATGGCGTTCGGTAAGCTCCAGGAGCTCCTCCCCTCGCGCCCGGTGACCTTCCGCGGGCAGAACGTCGTGTCGCTCGCCGTGTTCGCGACCGCGGCGGCGCTCTTCGCGTCGCTCGTCCTCCGGCCGGAGAACCCCGCCGCGTTCTACGGGATGGTGGCGCTCGCCCTCGTCTTCGGCGTCGCGCTCGTCCTGCCCATCGGCGGGGCGGACATGCCCGTCGTGATCTCGCTCCTCAACTCGTACGCGGGACTCGCCTCGGCCGCGACCGGGTTCGCGATCGGCAACGACGTGCTCATCATCGCGGGCGCCCTCGACGGCGCCTCCGGGTTCGTCCTGTCGGTCGTGATGAGCCGGGCGATGAACCGGTCGTTCACGAACGTCCTCTTCGGCGCCTTCGGCGCGGCGCCGGCCACCGCGGCCCGGAGCGCGGCGGAGCTCTCGGTGCGCGCGATCACCCCCCAGGACGCGGCCATCCAGCTCGCCTGGGCGCGGCTCGTCATCGTCGTACCGGGGTACGGGATGGCGGTCGCTCAGGCGCAGCACCAGGTCCGCGAGCTCGCCGCGCTCATCGAGCGCAACGGGGGGACGGTGCTGTACGCGATCCACCCCGTCGCCGGTCGCATGCCGGGCCACATGAACGTCCTCCTCGCCGAGGCGGACGTCCCGTACGACCGGCTGAAGGAGATGGAGGAGGTGAACGACGAGTTCGAGCACGCCGACGTCGCGCTCGTCATCGGCGCGAACGACGTCGTGAACCCCGCGGCCCGGACCGATCGCTCGTCCCCCATCTATGGGATGCCGATCCTGGACGTCGACCGGGCGAGGCAGGTGATCGTCCTGAAGCGCTCGATGAGCCCCGGCTTCGCCGGCATCGAGAACGAGCTCTTCTACCGGGAGAACACCGCGATGCTGTTCGGCGACGCGAAGCAGTCGCTCGCGAAGGTCATCCAGGAGATCAAGCAGGGATAGTCGACTCGCCCGGTCCGGGCGCCGCCCGGGTGCGCGCGGGACCCCCCGGGTCGCCCGCGACAGGTCAGCGCCGGTGGGCGCGCCAGGCGCCGAGGGCGGGTGCCGCCGCGTAAACCCGCGCCCTGGCGCGCAGGACGCGGAGTGCAAGTGTGCGTGCGCCGCCGGAAACGCGCGGCCCCTCCCTTGCAGCCGGGTGCGCGCGCGCACGACTCGACCGAACCGAACCCTTCCGGGAGAACCCCAAATGAAAAGAGCTTTCACCGCCGCCGCCCTCGCCGCGACGCTCGCCGTCCCCGCCCACGCGCAGACCGCGAAGAAGGTGCTCTTCGTGAACTCGTACCACCCTGGGTACGAGTGGAGCGACGGGATCGAGGGGGGCGCGGCCAAGGTGCTCCGCGCGAGCGGCTACGAGGTCGAGTTCTTCCGGATGGACACGAAGCGGAACGGCGACGAGAAGTCGAAGCAGGCCGCAGGGCTCGCCGCGAAGGCCGCGATCGAGAAGGCGAGGCCAGGCGCGGTCATCCTCTCCGACGACAACGCGGTGAAGTACGTCCTGCAGCCGTACTTCAAGGACTCGGCGATCCCCTTCGTCTTCTGCGGCGTGAACTGGGACGCGACGGGGTACGGCCTCCCGTACCGGAACACGACCGGCATGGTCGAGGTCGCGCTCACCACCCAGCTCCTCGACAAGCTCCACGAGTACGCCAAGGGGAAGCGGGTCGGGTTCCTCACCGTGGACAACGAGACCGAGCGGATCGAGCAGAAGGCGTACCGCGACCAGCTGAAGCTCCACTTCGCCGAGGAGCGCTTCGTGAAGACCTTCGCCGACTGGAAGGCCGCGTTCCAGGAGCTCCAGGGCAAGGTGGACGTCCTCCTCCTCGGCAACTACGCGGGGATCGCAGGGTGGAACGAGGCGGACGCGAAGGCGTTCGCCGAGGCGAACACCCGGATCCCGTCCGGCGCGATGTATGACTTCATGATGCCGTACGCGATGCTCGGCCTCACGAAGGTCGCGGCCGAGCAGGGCATCTGGGCGGGCAAGGCCGCGGCCTCGATCCTGAAGGGCGAGAAGCCCACGTCCATCCCGGTCGCCCGCAACAAGGAGGGGCAGATCATGGTCAACGTGAAGCTCGCCGGGAAGGGTGGCGTGGTCTTCAAGCCCGAGCTGGTGCGCAACGCGGTGGTCCTGAAGTAGCGCCGGGGTCCGGGGGGCTCCGCCCATGCTCATCCGCACGAAGCTCACCATCGTCCAGAGCGGCATCGTCGCGGTGGCGCTCGCGGCGACGTTCGCGGTGCTGTACGCGTCGTTCTCGGCGCTGGTGTCGGAGAAGGACGACGCGCTCTATCGCGAGCGGCTCGCGGGCGTGCTCGCCCAGCTCGAGGCGGAGCACGCGAGCCTCGCGAAGACCGGGCTCGCGGACGTCGAGGCGTACGTCCAGGGCGCGCAGAAGTCGGTGCTCGAGGCGCTCGCGTCGCGCGCGGGTGGGCGCGCCGCCGGCGACGTCACCCTGTTCGTCGCGAACGACGCGGGGAGCGTGCTCCTCTTCCCGGGCCGCGAGCCCGGGTCGCCGCTGCCCGGCGACCTCGCGCGCGCGCTCGCCGCCGCGCGCGAGGGCACCTTCTCGGCGGACGTCGAGGGGCAGCGGATCTGGGTCGCCCACCGCGACTTCGCGCCGTGGGGGTGGCGGGTCGCGTTCGCGGTGAAGGAGAGCGTGAAGCTCGCCGCCGCGCGCGGCCTCGCGGCGCGGTTCCTGGCCGTCGGCCTCGCGGCGCTCCTCGTGATGCTCGCCGTCACCTGGGTCACGGTGAAGCGGCTCCTCGCGCCGCTCGCCACCATCGTCCACGCGGCGGAGGCGATCGGCGAGGGCGACATGGACGTCCGCATCGAGGTCTCGTCGACCGACGAGACCGGCGTCGCGCTCGCCGCCATGCAGCGGATGGCGAGCCGGCTCCGGGAGGTGGTCGCGCAGGTCCGCGACGGCGCGGAGGGGATCGGCGCCGCCGCCGGGCAGGTGGCCGCCACGGCACAGTCGCTCTCGGCGGGGACGAACGAGCAGGCGGAGTCGGTGAACCGGACGAGCGCGCGGCTCCAGGAGATGACCGCGTCGATCGGGCGGAACGCCGACTCGAGCCGCGCGACGGAGGGCGCCGCGGTCCAGGGCTCCCGCGCCGCCCAGGAGGCCGGGGCGGCGGTGACCGAGACGGTCGGCGCGATGCGCACCATCGCCACGCAGATCGGGATCGTCGAGGAGATCGCCTACCAGACGAACCTCCTCGCGCTCAACGCGGCGATCGAGGCGGCGCGGGCGGGCGAGCACGGCCGCGGCTTCGCGGTGGTCGCGGCGGAGGTCCGCAAGCTCGCGGAGCACAGCCAGAAGGCGGCGAAGGAGATCGCGCAGCACGCCGCGCACAGCGTCGCGGTCGCGGAGCGCTCGGGCACCCTCCTCGCGGGCCTCGTCCCGACCATCTCGCGCACGGCGACCCTCGTGCAGGAGGTCGCCGCGGTGAGCCGCGAGCAGGCGGCGGGCGTCTCCGAGATCACGACGGCGATGTCGAGCGTCGACCAGGTGACGGGGCGGACCGCGTCCGCCGCCGAGGAGCTGTCCTCGACGGCGGAGGAGATGTCCGCGCACGCCGCGTCGCTCCTCTCCCACGTGGCGTTCTTCAAGCTCCAGGCACAGG
This sequence comes from Anaeromyxobacter sp., assembly GCA_020028115.1. Taxonomy (GTDB): domain Bacteria; phylum Myxococcota; class Myxococcia; order Myxococcales; family Anaeromyxobacteraceae; genus Anaeromyxobacter. Next base: position 79 of record JAHWYA010000177.1, on the reverse strand, counting down.
GCGCAGTCCCGGCGGCGCCGCGCGCGGCGCTCGCGGCGGCTCCGCTCCGCCGGCGAGCCGGCGGGATGTGAACGGGGGC
>JAHWYA010000176.1 GCA_020028115.1 Anaeromyxobacter sp. | reverse complement strand
CGGCGCGGCCCGCTCGAGCGCCGCGCGGTCCGGCGTCGAGCGGAGCACGGCCTCGACGCACCGGGGCGCGCGCTCCGCCGCGGAGCACGGGACGCGGCGGCGCACTCCGAACTGCACCGCCTGGGCGGCGCGTACGCCGGGCAGGAGCGGGAGCTCCGCCTCGGACTCGAGCGCGTACGTCTCGCCGAGCCGGAGGTCGGCGCCGGTCCAGAACCCGACGGCCACGTTCCACAGCTCCTCGGCGTCCGCCTGGGTGGCCGCGAGGGCGAGCGCGAGGGCGCGCTCCGCCTGCTCCGGCGGCACGCGCGCGTCGTCGAGGACGCGCGCGAGGAGCGGGCGGAGCGCGTCGGCCCCCTCGAGCCCCGCGAACTCCCCCTGCGGGCGGATCCGCTGCACGACCCGCTCCGACGCGCGGAGCGCCTCCCTCGAGAGCGCGGGCGGGAAGGGGAGATCGCCCCGCCACGTCGTGCCGCGGGTCGCGACGGCGAGGCCGCCGTCCGCCGCCTCCGCGACGAGCTCGTAGCGCGCGGTGAACGTCCCGGGCGGCTCTCCCGCGCGGCTCCGCGTGCGCCGGAAGGTCACCTTCGCGCGCGCGGGGGAGGGCCACGCGAACCGGAGCGGCACCACGTCGGCGCTCGCGGCGCGCGCCTCCGCCGCCGGCGTCGCAGGGCCGGGGGTGGCCGCGAGGGCGGCGGCGAGGACGAGGAGGACGGCGGGGCGCGGCACCGGGCGGAGGCTAGCACGGAGCGGCGGTGCGGGCCGGCCGCCGAGGCGGTACATTCGGGCGGTGGCCGCCCCCGTCCGCATCGTGCCGCTCGGCGGCCTCGGCGAGATCGGCATGAACTGCATGGCCGTCGAGTGCGACGGCCGGATCGCGGTCGTGGACTGCGGGATCATGTTCCCGAACGAGCCGCTCGGGATCGACGTCATCGCCCCCGACCTGTCCTACCTGCGCGAGCGGCGCGAGCGGGTCGGCGCGGTCTTCCTGACGCACGGCCACGAGGACCACCTCGGCGCGCTGCCGTTCCTCCTCCGCGACGTCCCGGTCCCGGTCTACGCCACCCGGTTCACGCTCGCGCTCCTGAAGCCCCGCCTCGACGAGGCGGGGGTCGCCGCCGACCTCCGAGAGGTCGTCCCGGGCGACGTGCGGCCGGCGGGGGACGCGTCCCCCCTCTCCGCCGAGTTCTTCTCGGTGACGCACTCGATCCCGGACGCCTGCGGCCTCGCGCTCCGGACCCCGCAGGGGACGATCGTCCACTCCGGCGACTTCAAGATCGACGAGCACCCGGTGGCGGGGCCGGGGATGGACCTCGCCCGCATCGAGGCGCTCGGCCGCGGCGGGGTCCGCCTCCTCCTCTCCGACTCGACGAACGCCGAGCGCGACGGCAGCTCGCTCTCCGAGTCGGCCGTGGGCGGCGCGCTCGAGGAGGTGTTCGAGCGCGCCCGCGGCCGGGTCTTCGTCGCCTGCTTCGCCTCCAACATCCACCGCATCCAGCAGATCGCGAACGCGGCCCGCGCGTTCGGGCGGCGGCTCGCCCTGCTCGGCCGGTCGATGGACTCGAACGTCCGGCTCGCGCAGTCGCTCGGGTACCTCGACCTGCCCGCGTGGATGCCGGCGGGCTTCCCGGAGGCGCGGGACCTGCCGCCGCGGGAGCTGTGCGTCCTCACCACCGGCACGCAGGGCGAGCCGCGGAGCGCCCTCGCGCGGCTCGCCCGCGGCGAACACCCGGACCTCTCGATCGCGCCCGGCGACCTCGTCGTCCTCTCGTCGCGGTTCATCCCGGGGAACGAGGTGGCCGTCGGCCAGGTGGTGAACGACCTCTGCCGGCGGGGCGCGGAGGTCGCGTACGAAGGGGTGCGCCCGCTGCACGTCTCGGGGCACGCCCAGCAGGCGGAGCAGCGCCGGCTCATCGCGCTCGCGCGCCCCGCCCACTTCGTCCCCATCCACGGCGAGTTCCGCCACCTCGCGCGCCACGCCGCCCACGCCGCCGCGGAGGGCGTCCCGCGCCGGGACGTGCTCGTGGACGGGCAGGTGCTCGAGCTCCTCGACGGCGGCGCCCGGGTGGTCGACGGCGAGGTCCCGGTGGGGCGCGTGTACACCGATCGCGACGAGCTCCTCGGGGCGGACATCGGCGCGCTCGTCGTGAAGGACCGGCGGCTCCTCGCGGAGGCGGGACTCCTCATCGCCGTCCTCGCCGTCGAGCGGTCGAGCGGGGCCGTGGTGCGCGGCCCGGAGCTGTTCGCGAAGGGAGTCGCGGGGTTCGACGGCGCCGAGGAGGCGATCCGGGGCGAGGCGCTGCGGGCGATCGACGAGCTGTCGCCCACGGCACGAGCGTCGGTCGCCGAGGTGCAGGAGGCCGTGCGGGTCGCGATCCGGCGGTGGTTCCGGCGGGAGGTCGGGCGCCGCCCGTCGGTGCTGCCGGTGGTGCTCGAGCTCTAGAGTGGTGGTAGGAGGGTGGACATGCCGAGCTTCGACGTCGTCTCCGAGCTGGACCTCATGGAGGTCGAGAACGCCTTCAACCAGGCGCGCAAGGAGATCGCGCAGCGCTTCGACTTCAAGGGGACCTCGACCGAGCTGGAGCGCGACAAGGACGGACACGTCGTCGTGAAGGCGAACTCCGATGGGCGCGCCGAGGCCGCGCTCGGCGTGCTCATGGAGAAGTTCGCCAAGCGCGGCGTGCCGCTCGAGGGGCTCGACCCCCAGAAGATCGAGCCGGCGGCCGGCGGTCACGTCCGCCAGCTCGTGAAGCTGAAGAGGGGGCTCAAGAGCGAGGACGCGAAGAAGATCGTCGCCCTCGTGAAGGAGCGCGGCCTCAAGGTCCAGGCGGCGATCCAGGGCGAGGCGGTGCGGATCACCGGGAAGAAGAAGGACGACCTCCAGGCGTGTATGCAGGCGATCCGCGGCGCGTCGCTCGGGATCCCGCTGCAGTTCCAGAACTTCCGCGAGTAGCCGCGCGCCGCCTCAGACCGACGGCGCCTGCGTCGCGCGCGGCGGGATCGGCGGCGGCAGCGGCCCGCTCGACGGCACCCGCGCGAGCACCCGCTCCCAGTCCGTGCGGCCGGTGAGCTGCATCATCACGAACAGGGTGAGGATCGCGCCGACGGTGATCGCGAGCCCGGTGTAGCCCTTCCAGAAGAACGTGACCGAGAAGAGGACGAGGTAGACGAGCTGCGAGAGCCCCACCTGGAGGAGCGCCGTGCGCCAGCCGACGAGGAGCCGCGCGTAGGAGACGACGAGCGCGACGGAGACCACCGACGCCGCGACGAACGACGGCGCGACGCTCGCGTGGTCGATGAGGTAGGCGAAGAGCAGGTGGAACGCGAAGAAGGCGCAGGCGAGGAGGAAGTAGCTCATCGGGTGGATCGAGCGCCCGCGCGCCGCGAGGAGCATCCCGGTCACGAAGAAGAAGAAGAGGAGCGAGACCGGCGCGAAGAAGGTGAGCTTCGCGGCGAGCGGCCCCGGGTTGAGCCGCTCGGGGAGGACGAGGCCGATCGCCTTCGTCCCCACGATCTGCTCGAACTTCCACGTCCCGCGCCAGCCGCCGCCCTGGCGAGCGTGCTCGGACGGCGACAGGCTCCCCGCCGGGAAGTCCACCTCGTCGAAGTCGGTCGTGACGGTCAGGCGGAAGTTGCGCGCCCGGCCCTTCTCCGGCCCGAGTCCCTCGCCGTCGGCGCCGTACGCCCACCGCTCGGTGCCGCGGGCCTTGTACGCGACGGTGAAGGCGAGGCGCTCGCCGGGCGCGAGCTTCCGCTCGAAGGCCGCGTGGGCGCGCCGCGGCCGGAGCGACTCGGGGAGGTCCTCGCGCCCCTCCCGGCGCTCCTCGAAGGCGACCGCGATGGGCGAGCCGTCCTCGCCGGTGACGGCGAATCCGTCGTAGGTGACGCCCGCCGCCTCGAGCGGGAACGCGATCCGCGCCGTGCGCGGCTCGGCGGTGTCGTTCCGGAACGCGTAGCCGCCCTTGAACTCGACGGCGTAGGTGGGAAACCAGAGCAGCCCCTTCCGCCGGTGCTCGAGGCCGAGGTGCGCGTCGACCTCCGTCCGCTCGAGCGCGAGCGGCCGCTCGGTCGAGACCTCGCCGTCGCGCTCGACCTCGAAGTACCGCTTCGTCGCCTCGTCGAACTTCTGCTCCTTCACGCGGACGCGATGGCGCTCGCGGCCTGCGGCCGAGGGCGGCGTCTGGACGAGCGGGGGGCCCCAGAGCGCGTGGACCTCGCGCGAGAGCTCGCCCGAGGCGGCGCCGCTCCGGACGGCGAGGGTGGACGCGAGGATCGCCCAGGCGCCCGCGCAGCACAGCCAGATGAACCCGATGGCGAGGAGTCGTCTCATGCGCGCGGCGAAGAGCAAGCGCCGTTCCGTCGCCGGACGCCGCGGATGCGCACGGCTTTCGGCCGGCGTGTCCCGCGCGACACGCGCCCGCGCGGCCGCCCGCCCGCGGGGGCCCCCTCGTTGCTCCGGCCCTCCCGGTCTGTTAGATCGCGCCCGCCCCCGTGCCGACCCGCGTCTACATGCACACCCTCGGCTGCCCGAAGAACCGGGTGGACAGCGAGGTCATGCTCGGGACGCTCGCCGAGGCGGGCTACCGCCTCGTCCAGGACCCCGCCAAGGCCGAGGTGATCGTCGTGAACACCTGCGGCTTCATCGAGAGCGCGAAGGTCGAGTCGGTCGACGCCATCGTCGAGCTCGCGGAGCTGAAGCGGGCCGGCCGCTGCCGGAAGCTCGTCGTGACGGGCTGCCTCGTGCAGCGCCACGCGGACGACCTCGCGCGCGAGCTGCCGGAGGTGGACCACTTCCTCGGCACGGGCGCGTACGCCGACGTCGCCCGCATCGTCTCGGACGCCCAGGCGAAGCGGCTCGTCGTGCCCGACCCCGACTTCGTCCACTCCGCCTCGACGCCGCGGGTGAACTCGCTCGCCTCGCACACCGCGTACCTCAAGATCTCCGAGGGCTGCGACAACGCCTGCGCGTTCTGCATCATCCCCAAGCTGCGCGGCCCGCAGCGCTCGCGGCCGGTGGAGGACGTGGTGGCGGAGGCGGAGGCGCTCGCCCGGCAGGGGACGCTCGAGCTCTCCCTCGTCGCCCAGGACCTCACCGCGTACGGGACCGACCTCCCCGGACGGCCGCGGCTCCACGAGCTGCTCCGCGCCCTGGCCAGGGTCGAAGGCGTCCGCTGGATCCGCTGCCACTACGCCTACCCGCGCGACGTGCCGGACGCGCTCGTCGAGGCGATCGCGGACGAGCCGAAGATCGTGAAGTACCTGGACATGCCGCTGCAGCACAGCTCGGACCGGCTGCTCCGCTCGATGAAGCGCGGGCGCGACTCGGTGTTCCTGCGCGAGCTCCTCGCGCGGCTGC
>JAHWYA010000175.1 GCA_020028115.1 Anaeromyxobacter sp. | reverse complement strand
CCCGACTCGGTGCGCCTCGACCGGCTCGGCGGCGGGTCGTTCGCGCTCCGCAAGGCGCGGGTGAAGGAGCAGCTCCTCAAGATGGCGGCGGAGCTCCTCGACATCTACGCGGCGCGCGCCGCCCACCCGGGCTTCAAGTTCGGCGACGCCGACGAGCTCTTCCGGGAGTTCGAGGCGGAGTTCCCTTGGGAGGAGACGCCGGATCAGGCGAAGGCGATCGACGACGTCCTCGCCGACATGCGCAAGGAGCGGGGCGGGCCGGACGGCGGCCCGCCGGCCCCCATGGACCGGCTCGTGTGCGGCGACGTCGGCTACGGCAAGACCGAGGTCGCCATGCGCGCGGCCATGCTCGCCGTGCTCTCCAGGAAGCAGGTCGCGGTCCTCGTGCCGACGACCGTGCTCGCGGCGCAGCACGAGCGGACCTTCCGCGAGCGGTTCAAGGGCTACCCCGTCCGGATCGAGGCGGTGTCGCGGATGCGGACCGCCGAGGAGGTGAAGGCGGTGCTGAAGGACGCCGCCGCCGGAAAGGTCGACGTCGTCGTCGGCACGCACCGGCTCCTCGCCGCGGACGTGTCGTTCCAGAACCTCGGGCTCGTCGTCGTCGACGAGGAGCAGCGGTTCGGCGTCGCGCACAAGGAGCGGCTGAAGAAGCTGCGCAAGCTCGTCGACGTCCTCACCCTCACCGCGACGCCGATCCCCCGCACGCTCCACATGAGCCTCGCCGGCGTGCGCGACCTCTCCATCATCGCGACCCCGCCCGAGGACCGGCGCGCCATCCGCACCTTCGTGATGAAGTTCGATCCGGGCGCGGTCCGCGAGGCGATCGAGACGGAGCTGAAGCGCGGCGGGCAGGTCTTCTTCGTCCACAACCGCGTCCGCTCCATCGCGGCGATGCAGAAGTTCCTCTCCGAGATCGTGCCGCGGGCGCGGATCGGCGTCGCCCACGGTCAGATGGGCGAGGGGAAGCTCGAGGAGGTCATGGCGCGGTTCGTGAACCGCGAGCTCGACGTCCTCCTCGCCACCTCCATCATCGAGAGCGGGCTCGACATCCCGAGCGCGAACACCATCATCGTGAACCGCGCGGACCACTTCGGGCTCGCGCAGCTCTACCAGATCCGCGGCCGCGTCGGCCGCTCCCGGGAGCGCGCCTACGCCTACCTCCTCGTGCCGGCGCGGCGGCCGGTGACGAAGGACGCGCAGAAGCGGCTCGAGGTGCTGCAGCGCTTCTCCGAGCTCGGGGCGGGGTTCAAGATCGCGAGCCACGACCTCGAGATCCGCGGCGCCGGCAACCTGCTCGGCAAGGACCAGTCCGGCCAGATCGAGGCGGTCGGGTTCGAGCTCTACTCCGAGCTCCTCGACCAGGCCGTCCGCGAGCTGAAGGGCGAGGCGCCGCGCGAGGAGGTGGACCCGGACGTGCAGCTCCCCGTGCCGGCGTTCATCCCCGACCCGTACATGCCGGACGTCCACCAGCGGCTCTTCTTCTACAAGCGGCTCGCGCAGGCGGGCTCGGACGAGGAGCTGGAGGACGTGCGCGCGGAGATCGTCGACCGCTGCGGCGAGCCGCCGGAGGAGCTCGAGGCGCTGCTCGAGCTCATGGCCGTGAAGGTGCGGCTCCGCGCGCTCGCGATCCGCGCCCTCGAGGCGGGCCCGGGCCGGCTCGTGCTCACGCTCGGCGAGACCGCCGCCCTCGACCCGTTCCTCCTCGCGAAGCACGTGCAGGGCTCCGGCGGGAGGCTCAAGCTCACGCCGGACATGAAGCTCGTCGCGCTCCTCGGCGCGCCCGCGCCGCGCCCGGCCCGGCCGGCCCGAGGCGCCAAGGCGACCGTCGCGGCCGTGAAGGCGGCGGTGGCGAAGGCGACGCCGGTCGCGCCCACACCCGCGCAGGAGGCCGCACACGGCCGGGACCTGCTGGAGGCGGCGAAGCGGCTCCTCGGCGATCTCTCCGGCTGCGCCCGCCCGGAGTGAAATCGAAGGGGGTCCCGGACGAGCCGTCCGTCCTTGATCCCGGCGACGTTCCGTGCTTTTTTCGTGCGCCTCGACGCCTCGCCGGCGGTCCACCGGAACAGGATTCCGGAGCCGTGCGTTCGCGTCTCGAGAGAACACCATCACCTTCCAAGGAGCACTCCGCATGCGTCGCTTCCTCCTCCTCGGCCTGTGCGCGCTCGCCGCCGCCTGCGGGCAGCAGGGCCCGAAGAAGACCGGCGTCCCGGTCGCCAAGGGCAATGGCATCACGATCACAACCGACGAGTTCAAGTCCCGGCTCGACGAGCAGTCGCCGTTCATCCGCGCCCGCTACACGACGCTCGAGCGGAAGAAGGAGTTCCTCGACAACCTGATCCGCCAGGAGGTGCTCGCCGCCGAGGCCGAGCGGCAGGGCCTCGACAAGGACCCCGAGGTCCGGAACACGCTCCGGAAGATCATGGTCCAGAAGCTCGTGCAGAAGCGCTTCCAGCCGGACACGAACGCGGCGGACGTGGCCGAGCCCGAGCTGCAGAAGTACTACGAGGACCACAAGGCCGAGTACGTCCGCGCCCGCAAGGTGCGCGTGCACGCGGTCGTCTGGAACGCGGCGCCCGGCACACCCGACCGCGCGAAGAAGGTCGCGGCCGCGAAGAAGGTGCTCGCGAAGGTCCGGGCCGAGGAGAAGAAGAACCCGCTCGTCTTCGCCCAGGCGGTCGCCGAGCACTCCGAGGACGCCGCGTCGAAGCAGCTCGCCGGTGACCTCCAGTTCCGGTCGCAGGAGGAGCTCGAGAAGGCCTACTCGAAGCAGCTCGCGGACGCGGCCTTCGCCCTCAAGGCGGGCGAGCTGTCGGCGGTCGTGGAGTCGCCGAACGGCGTCTACCTCCTCAAGTTCACGGGCGAGCAGCCCGAGATGAACCGCACGTTCGACCAGGTGAAGACGCAGATCGCCGCGAAGCTCTCGCGCGACAGGAAGACGAAGGAGTTCGACGAGTGGCTGAAGGGCCTCCGCGAGACGGCCCGCGTCACGGTCGACGAGAAGGCGCTCGAGTCCGTGGAGGTCGCCGCGGCCCCTGCGCAGATGGGCGGCCCGATGGGCGGCCCGATGGGCGGCGGCCACCCGGGCGGCGTCCAGATGGTCCCCCCCGCCGGCGGGCCGATGCAGCCCGTCCCGGCCGGCGCGCCCGCGCCTCGCAAGTAGCGACGCAACCGTCACGTGCGCCGCCTCGCCGCGACCGCCGCCGCGCTGTCCCTCGCCCTCGGGTGCGGGAAGTGCGGCGGCTCGCGCGAGGCGGAGAAGGCGGCACGCGCGGTCGCCGTGGTGAACGGCGAGGCCATCTCCGCCGAGGCCCTCGGGCGCGACCTCCGCGAGGCACGCGCGGGCGCTGGCGAGGCGGAGGGGAAGAGCGACGTCCTCCGCCGCCGCGTCCTCGACGAGCTCGTCGACCGGACGCTCCTCCTCCAGGAGGCCCGCGCCCGCTCGATCGTCGTGGGCCAGGATCAGGTCGAGCGCGCGTTCCTCCGGATCCGGGCCGAGTACCCGGGCACGCACTTCGACGACCTCCTCGCGCAGGAGCGGCTCAGCCAGACCGAGCTCAAGGCGCGCCTCAAGGAGCAGCTCGCGGTCGAGCGGCTCTTCGAGGAGGAGGTGTTCCCGCGCGTCACCGTCGTCGACGCGGAGGTCGAGCGCTTCCACGCCGACCACGCCGCGGAGTTCCAGGATCCGGAGCGCGTGCGCGTGCTCCAGATCGTGGTCGCCACCCGCGACGAGGCGCAGCAGCTCCGGGACAGGCTCCGGCGCAACCCGCAGACCTTCGCCGAGGTGGCGCGCAAGTCGTCCATCGCGCCCGAGGGGAAGAGCGGCGGCGACCTCGGCTACATCGGGCGCGGGGCCGGGTTCCCGGAGGTCTTCGACGCCTGCTTCTCGATGCCCCTCAACGTGGTGTCGGAGGTGACGCCGTCGCCCTACGGGTTCCACATCTTCAAGGTGACCGACAAGAAGGGCGCCCAGCGGCGGCCGCTCGAGCAGGCGCGCGCCGAGATCCGCGAGAAGCTGACCCGCGAGAAGCGGGCGCGCGCCCAGGAGGAGTTCCTGGCAGGGCTCCGCCAGCGGGCGAAGATCCAGGTGGACGAGAAGGCCCTCGCCGGGGTGACGCCGTGATCCTGCAGACGCTCCCCCTCCTCGCGCTCCTCGCGGCCTCCCCCGGCGAGGTCGTCGACCGGCTCGCCGCGACGGTGGACGGCGAGGTGGTGACGCTCTCGGAGATCGAGGAGCGCGCCGCGTCAGAGCTCCGCCGCGCGGCGGCGCTGCCCGCGGGCGCCGAGCGGGACGAGGCGCACTCGCGCGCCCTCCGCCGCGCCTTCGACCAGATCGTCGCGGAGAAGCTCCTCGAGAAGCAGGCGAAGGTCCTGCAGCTCGAGGTGTCCGACGCCCAGGTCGACGCGGCCGTCGAGGACATCAAGCAGCGGAACCGCTTCGACGACGAGCAGCTCGACCGCGCCCTGACCGAGCAGGGGCTCGACCGCGCGGCCTTCCGCGCCCAGGTGCGGCGCGAGCTCGAGACCTACCAGGTCATGCAGGCGAAGGTCCGCGGGCGGGTGAAGGTCTCGGACGACGACCTCAAGAACTACTACCAGACGCACCCGCAGGAGTACGGCGGCGACGAGGAGCTCCGCGTCCGGCACATCTTCCTCCCGCTCGCCGAGGGCGCGTCGAAGGCGGACGAGGCGAAGGTGCGCTCCTCGGGCGAGCGCGTCCTCCAGCGGCTCAAGACCGGCGAGGACTTCGCGGCGGTCGCCCGCGAGGTGTCGAAGGGCCCCTCCGCGCAGGACGGCGGCGACCTCGGCTGGCTGCGCCGCGGCACGATCCAGAAGGCGCTCGAGGACGCGGCGTTCGCGCTCCAGGACGGCCACTTCTCCGGCCTCGTCCGCGCGGGCCCGGGGCTCCACGTCGTGAAGGTCGAGGGGCGCCGGGTGGGCGGCGCCCGCTCCTTCGAGGACGCGAAGGAGGAGATCCGGAACCGGCTCCTCGAGGAGCAGGTCGGCCAGACGCGGCAGCAGGTCCTCGAGGAGCTGCGCAAGGGCGCGGTCGTCGAGGTGAAGATCCCCGAGCTGCGCGGTTAGGCCGCCGCCCGGCTCGGCGTCCCGGAGTCCGACATGAGCCCGCCACTCCCCCGCGTCGCGGTGAGCCTGGGCGATCCGTCCGGCATCGGCGCGGAGGTGACCGCCGCCGCGCTCGCGGCGCTCCGCGGCGAGGTGGCCCCGCTCGTCTACGGCGACCCGCGCCTCTTCGGACGCGAGCTCGCCGCGAGCGGGCTCCCGGTGGTCCGCGCGGGCGAGCCGCTCCCGCCGGGCGGCGCCCTCGTCGAGGTGACCCGCCTCCCCGCGTCCGCCGTCCGGCCCGGG
>JAHWYA010000593.1 GCA_020028115.1 Anaeromyxobacter sp. | reverse complement strand
TAGAAGACGAGGTCGACTCTACGCACGTTCGACGGTGCGTTCGGATCCCACGAACACCCGACCGCGAACGGGTGCGGCACGGTGCGCGCTCGCGCCCGCCGCTACCGGAGCACCTCGTCGATCCGCTCGGGATCGGCCGGCTTCGGCACGTGGACGTCGAACCCTGCGGCGGTGGCGCGCGCGACGTCCTCCGGCTGGGCGTATCCGCTCACCGCGACGAGCCGCACCCGGCCGCCGGACCCCGCGCGGATCTGCCGCGCGACGTCGTAGCCGTCCATCCCGGGCAGCCCGAGGTCGCACAGCACGACGTCCGGCGCCCGCTCGCGCACCTTCGCGAGCGCGGAGGGCCCGTCGTACGCGACCTCGACGTCGTGACCGAGGAGCTCGACGAGCTGCGCGAGGGTGTCGGCGGCGTCGCGGTTGTCGTCGACGACGAGGACCCGGCGTCCGCCCCCGGTACGGCGCGCGGAGCGTACGGGGCGGTCCGGGACGCCCTCCGGGGCGAGCGGGAGCCGGACGGTGAGGGTCGCTCCCCTCCGGTCCCCGCCGCTCTCCGCGCGCACCGTGCCGCCGTGCAGCTCGGCGATCCCCTTCACGAGGGCGAGCCCCAGGCCCAGCCCCCCCTGCGTCCGCGCGAGGCTCCCCTCGCCCTGGACGAACGGCTCGAACACGCGCGGCAGGAGGTCGGCCGCGATCCCGGCCCCGGTGTCCGTCACCTCGAGCTCCGCGCAGTCGCCTGCGCGGCGGAGCGCGAGCGAGACCGCGTCCCCGGCGCTCGTGAACTTCGCCGCGTTGTGCAGCAGATTCCCGATCACCTGCGCGATCCGGGTGGCGTCCACCTCCGCGACGAGCCCCTCGTCCGGGAGGCTCACGCGGAACGCGATCCGCCGGTCCTCGAGCTCGGAACGGAGGTCTTCCGCGGTCCGCCGGACGAGGTCGCACAGGTCAAGCCGGGCGCGCCGCAGCTCGATCTTGCCGCGCGCGATCCTCGTCACGTCGAGGAGGTCGTCGACGAGGCGCGTGAGGTGCTCGGTCTGCCGCTCGATGACGTCCCTCGCCCGGCGGGCCTGCTCGGTCCCCTCCGCGTGGCGGAGGACCCAGGTGGCGCTCCGGATCGGCGCGAGCGGGTTCCTGAGCTCGTGGGAGAGCATCCCCAGGAACTCGTCCTTTCGCCGGTCCGCGTGGCGCAGCGCCTCCTCCATCTCGCGCCGGGCGGAGAGGTCCATCGCGGCGCCCACGAGCCGCACGACGCGGCCCTCCTCGACGACCGGCGCGAGGCGCGAGAGGAACCAGCGGTAGGTCCCGTCCGCGGCGCGGTACCGGAGTTCGACGTCCTGCGGGGCGAGGCGCTTCAGCGCCGCCTGCGGCACTCGCGCATGGCGGGGAGGTCGTCGGGGTGGACGAGCCCCTCCCACCCGAGGCGGGCCGTGGCCGCGAGATCGAGGCCGGAGAAGGCGATCCAGCTCGGGTTCACGTACTCCGGCACGCCGTGCGGGGCGAGGACGCACACGATCTGCGGCATCGCGCCGGCGAGCAGCCGGAAGCGCTGCTCGCTCTCGCGCAGCGCGATCAGCTCGTCGGACGCGAGCGCCTCCGCGCGACTCCGCGGCTCCTCGCGCACCGTGACGAGGACCCCGGTCCCCGCCTCCATCGGGACCGGGTCGGCGTCTCCCTCCCACCAGGTCTCTCGCCCGTCCAGGCGGCGGGCGTGCCGGGGCACCTCGACGTGCGCCCCGTCCCGAGCGCGCGCGAGCAGCGCGAGCGCCGCTTCCCTCGGCTCGGGCAGCAGCTCCGCGACCGGGGCGCCGAGGACGTCCTCGCGCGACAGGCCCGTGAACCGCAGCCACTCCGCGTTCACCCGGAGCACGATCCCGTCCGGCGCGGCGAGGCTCCGGGCGCCCGAAGGGGCGCCGCGGTGGAGCGCACCCGCGCGCCCGCCGGACCGTGGCGTCCGCGCCACGCCGTGAACCCCGTTCACGGCGGCGATCCCGGGGCGGGGACTGCGGATTTTCCCCCTCCGTGAAAGGGGCGCCGGGCGTGAATTCGACCGCCGGAGCCGCGTCCCTCGGACATGACGAACGCGACCTCGACCCGGACCCCGAAGGCGCTCCTCCTCGACGACGACACGACCGTCCTGCGGCTCCTCGGCACCGCGCTCGAGTCGAACGGCTTCGACGTGCGCGCCGCGACCGACGGCGAGGCCGGGTTCGCGCTGCTGCTCGACGAGCTGCTCGAGCTCGACGTCGTCGTGGTCGACGCCGACCTGCCCGGCCGCGACGCGCGCGCGCTGCTCCACCTCGTCCGCTGGGCGGGCGGCGAGCGCGAGCTCGGGATCGTGGTGCTCGCCGGCGGGCTGGACGACGCCGCGAAGGACGGGCTGCTCGCGCTCGGCGCCGACGTCGTGGTCGACCGCCGCGCCGGCCACGCCGCCGCGCTCGAGGCGATCGCCGCGGTCGCCGGGCGCGCCGCGCCCTCCCCCGCCCGCCGCCTCGCCGACGCCGCGCGGCCCGCGATCGCGGGCGCGCTCCTCCTCGCCCGGGCCGCGCTCGCCCCGCGCCTCGCCCC
>JAHWYA010000174.1 GCA_020028115.1 Anaeromyxobacter sp. | reverse complement strand
CGCGGTCGTCGCGGGGCGCGGCGGCCGACCAGCGGCGGACCTGGCCGCGCCGTCGGCGCGGCGTTAGATCGGTGGGGTGTCCGACCCCGCCCGCAAGCCCGGTGAGACCCACGAGCGGTACGTCGACCGGATCATCCGCGAGGCCCAGGAGCAGGGGGAGTTCGACCGCCTCCGCGGCGCCGGCCGGCCGCTGCCGCTCACCGGCGCGCTCGAGGAGGCCTGGTGGATCAAGGAGAAGCTCCGGCGCGAGAAGCTCTCCAACCTGCCCGACGCCCTCGCCGTGCGGCTCGAGGCGGAGCGGCTGCTCGAGGGGCTCCCGCGCGTCTCGGACGAGCGGGTCGTGCGCGAGCGCCTCGAGGAGCTGAACGCGCGGATCCGGAAGATCAACCGGACGACGGTCTCCGGGCCTCCGACCACGCTCGCGCCGCTCGACGTGGAGGCGGTCGTGGCGCGGTGGCGCGCCGCGCGCGGTGTCTGACCCGAACGGTGGCAGGGACCCACGAGGGGCGGGCGGCCTCGAGGGGTTTCCGGTCATAGTGACGGAACGTCAATCACCGCGCGCGCCCCCGCGGCGCGCGCCGCTCGTTCGGGGAAGGGAGCCGCATGTCCGGCGTGTACAAGAAGATCGAGGTGGTCGGGACGTCCAAGGAGAGCTTCGCCCACGCGACGAAGGTCGCGATCGAGGAGGCGGCGAAGACCGTCAAGAACACGAGCTGGTTCGAGGTCGCCGAGATGCGCGGCGCGATCAAGGACGGCAAGGTCTCGGAGTTCCAGGTGACGGTGCGGATCGGCTTCAAGATCGAGCACTAGGCGCGGCGCCCCGACACGAAGTCGAGCGGCGACGGGGGCGCGAGCCGAGCGGAGGCGAGGCGAGTGGCCCCCCGTTCGGATAGATTCGCGGCATGCCTGGCGTGCTCCCGGAACGCACCGACGTCCTCGTCATCGGCGGCGGCATCATCGGCCTCACCCTCGCGCGCGAGCTCGTGCGCGCGGGCCGCACGGACGTGGTCGTGCTCGAGAAGGAGCCGGAGCTCGGCCGCCACGCCTCCGGCCGGAACTCGGGCGTCCTCCACGCCGGTATCTACTACGCGCCGGACTCGGCGAAGGCGCGGACCTGCCTCTCCGGCAACAAGCTCATGCGCGCCTTCTGCAAGGAGAAGGGGCTGCCGGTCCTCGAGGCGGGGAAGGTCATCGTCGCGCGGACCGAGGAGGAGATCCCGACGCTCGAGGAGCTGCACCGCCGGGCGACCGCGAACGGCGCGCGCGTCCGCTTCGTGGACGAGCGGGAGCTCGCCGAGCTCGAGCCGATGGCGCGGACGGTCGGGAAGGCGCTCCACTCGCTCGACACCGCCGCGGTGGACCCGCGGGCGGTGCTCGCCGCCCTGCGCGCCGAGCTCGAGGCGGCCGGCATCCGGATCGTGACCGGCTGCCGCTTCCTCGGCCCGGCCGGCCCCGAGCGCGTGCGGACCACCGCGGGCGAGATCGCGTTCTCGCGGCTCGTGAACGCCGCCGGCGCGCACTGCGACGTCGTGGCGCGGGCGTTCGGCGTGGCCGGGCACTACCGGCTCATCCCGTTCAAGGGCATCTACCGGAAGCTCCGGAAGGGCGCGACGTTCCCGGTGAACGGCAACATCTACCCGGTCCCGGACATCCGGAACCCGTTCCTCGGCGTCCACTTCAGCCGCTCGGTCCACGGCGACGTCTACCTCGGCCCGACGGCGATCCCGGCGCTCGGGCGCGAGAACTACGGCTTCCTGTCCGGCGCGGGCGGGGAGGCGCTCTCGATCATCTTCTCGGACGCCACGCTCTTCTTCACGAACCCGAAGTTCCGGACGGTCGCGATCACGGAGCCGCGCAAGTACCTCTCCACCTGGTTCCACCGCGACGCCGCCCGGCTCGTGAAGTCCTACGACCCGTCGCTCTTCGACCGGGCCGACAAGGTCGGCATCCGCCCCCAGCTCGTCGACTGGCGGACGAAGGAGCTCGTCATGGACTTCCTCGTCGAGGCGCGGGACGCGACCGTGCACGTCCTCAACCCCATCTCGCCCGCGTTCACCTCGTCGATGGACCTCGCGCGGACGATCGTCCGGGAGCACCTGTCGTGATCCTCCTCGGCGCCCTCGTGGCGGTGTGGGGCGCGCTCGTCCTCGGGTTCGCGAAGACGATGCACGTCCGCTGGAAGGGGATGCTCGCGCAGATGCGCCGGGACGCGTTCACCAACATGATCCCGCTCACGAGCTGGTTCGCGTCACCCGAGGGGCTCCGCGGGATGCGCCTCGGCGGGGCGGTCGCGCTCGCGATCGGGCTCGCGCTGGTCGTGGCCGGGCTGGTGCGGGGCGGGGGGCTCTAGAAGGCGAACGGGCCCCGCGCCGGAGCGCGGAGCCCGTCGAGGACCGCGGCGCACCTACTTCGAGGAATTGAGGCAGAGCGCCTGGTTCAGCGCCGCGACCGCCTTCTTGTAGTCCGCCCGGTCGATCACGAACTGCATGTTGATCTGCCGGTACGCCTGCGAGACGCAGATCACGTTGATCTTGTTCTCGGCGAGCACGCTCGCGGCGCGGGCGAGCACGCCCGGGATGGCGATGTTCGTGCCGATGACGCAGACCACCGCCGCAGCCTGCGTCGTGACCTGCTCGTAGCGGGCCTTCAGCTCGTCGATGAACGCCGCCTTCGCCGACTTGTCGTTCACGACGTGGGTGATCGTGTTCGCGTTGGTGGACTTCAGGATGTACGAGACGCCGTGCTTCTTGAAGATCTCGAGGATCCCGAGGTCGAACCCGATCGCGCCGACCATGCTCGGGTCGTGGATGTCGATGATCGTGACCTTCTGCGTCCCCGCGACGATCTCCACCCGCGCCTGCTTGCCCACGAAGCTCTTGGTGATGAGCGTGCCCGGGTGATCCGGCTCGAAGGTGTTCTTCAGGCGGATCGCGATGCCCGCCAGCTCGATCGGCTTCGCCGCCTTCGGGTGGATCGCCTCCATCCCGACGTCGGCGAGCTGGTCGGCGACGTCGTAGTTCGTCTGGCCGACCGGCACCACGTTCTGCGGGCCGCCGACGAGGTCCGGGTCGGCGGAGGAGAGGTGGAACTCCTTGTGGATGATGGCCTCGTCCGCCTCGAGCTCGACGGCGACCTTCGCGAAGGTGATCTCGGAGTACCCGCGGTCGAACTCCCGCATGATCCCCTCGGACCCCTTCGTGTAGCCGGTCACGACCACGATCTGCTTCGTCGGGTCGACGTCCTGGAACTTGCGGTGGATCCGCTCGTCGATGGTCCAGGTCTCGTCGTCGTCGAACCCGGTGAGATCCATGAAGCTCGCGGCGACGCCCTTCGCCTCGAGGATCTCGACCGAGTTGAACGCGCTGTGCGCCTCGCCGATCGCGGCGAGCATCTCGCGCGCGGCGAGGAGGACGTTCTCCCGGCCGAGGTAGCCGCTCGCGAGGACGTGGCGCATCGAGTCGAGGTAGCCCTGGAGCTCCCTGAACCGCTTCTCGAGGAAGCCGTCGGCCTTCGCGAGATCGAGGCCGAGCGGCGCCATCTCCTTGTTGATGGCCTGCAGCTTGCGGAGCAGGGCCTCCATCGCCGCCGCGTAGCCCTCGCCCTGCGCGAACTTCGCGTAGATGCCGGCCGCGCCGGTCTTCTTGTGCTCGAGGAGCTCGTTCGTCACGCCGGAGTAGGCGGACACGATGTAGACGCGCCCGAAGACGTTCTTCGGATCGCGCAGCATGATGTTCTTCAGGACGTCGCCGAACTGCGACATCGAGGTGCCGCCGATTTTCTCGACCGTGATCATGAAAGGTTCCGTGGGAGCTGGGGTTCGAGGGGCCGCATCATAGACCAAGTACCCGGGATCCGGGAGGAAGTGCCCGCCCGCCCGCACCCGGGGCGGCGTTGCCGGGCGGCGCGCCCTGCGCTAACACCGCGTGATGCACGCCGAAGTCGCCGGGGCGCGGGGGAGGGACGGGTCCCCCCTCGAGGCCCGCCCCGCCCCGCCCGCCGTCGTCCTCGCCGGCGCCTCGGCCGCCTACGGAGCGCGGGTGGCGCTCGCCCCCACGACGCTCTCCTTCGCGGCGGGCGAGCGGGTCGCGGTGGTCGGGCCGAGCGGCGCCGGGAAGTCGACGCTCCTGCGGCTCGTCGCGACGACGCTCGCGCCCGCCGCGGGGACCGTCGAGGTGCTCGGGCAACGCGTCGACGCGCTCTCCCCCCGCGCGCTCCGGGCCCTCCGGGCGCGCATCGGCACCATCCACCAGCAGCTCTGGCTCGTCCCGCGGGCCACCGTCATGCAGAACGTCGTCGCGGGCCGGCTCGGCCGCCGGTCGCTCCTCTCCGCGCTCGCCGCGCTCGGCTCGCGGCGCGAGGCGGAGCGCGTCGCCGCGGTCCTCGCGCGGGTGGGGATCGCGGACCGGATCCACGACCGGGTGGACCGGCTCTCCGGCGGAGAGCAGCAGCGGGTCGCGGTCGCCCGGGCGCTCTACCAGGAGCCGGACCTCCTCGTGGCGGACGAGCCGATCGCCTCGGTCGACCCGGCGCGCGCCGCGGAGATCGCGGCGCTGCTCGCCGGCGCCTTCGAGGGGCGGACGGTGGTCGTCTCCACGCACCGGCTCGAGCCGCTCCTCCCACACGTCGGCCGGGTGGTGGGGCTGCGCGCGGGCGCGGTCGTCTTCGACAAGCCCGCCTCCGCGGTCACGCTCGAGGACCTCGGGCGGCTCTACGAGGCGAGCGCGGCGAGCCGGGCGACCTCGCCGCGGACGCTGCCGGTGCCGGCGCCCGAGACGCCCGCGGGCGAGGCTGCGATCTCGGCCTCGACGACGCCGGGCGAGCACCTCCTGCCGCGGGCGCTCCGCGCCTTCGTCGCGGCCCACCCCGGCGTCCGCGTGAGCCTGGCGGTCAAGGACTCGGCCGCGGTCGCGGAGGACCTGCTCGAGGGGCGCGCCGACGTGGGGTTCCTCGGCGCGCGGATGCCGCACCCCGCGCTCCACTTCGAGGACTTCGCGGAGGACGAGATCGTGCTGGTCGCGTCGCCGGCGCTCCCCCGGCTCCCCGCCGGCCCCATCCCGCCGGAGGACGCGGCCCGGCTGCCGCGCGTCGAGCGCGAGGAGGGCTCCGGAACCCGCCGGGTCGTCGAGCAGCACTTCGCGAACCTGGGCGCGCCGCTCGACCCGCGGGCGGTCGTGGCGGAGGTCGGATCGCTCGCGGCGCTCCGCACCGCGGTCGCCTCGGGGGTGGGGGCCGCGTTCGTCTCGCGCGCCGCGATCCACGACGAGCTCGAGGCGGGGCGGGTGCGGATCGTGCCGGTGAGCGGCGTCCGGATCCCCCGCCGCTTCTTCGTCGCCTGGCGCGCCGACCGCGAGCCCGGCGCGGCCGCCCGGCGGTTCGTGGAGATCGCGCGAGGCCGCGCGTG
>JAHWYA010000173.1 GCA_020028115.1 Anaeromyxobacter sp. | reverse complement strand
CCCGTCGCGCGCGAGCAGGACCGCGGCGCCCCCGGAGCCCGCGAGGGCGAGGACGACGAAGACGCGGCTCGGCCCACCGGCGGCGGCGCCCGCGGGACCCGCGGGGCCCGCGCCCCATCCCGCCCACCTACCCGCCATGCTCGACCCCGACGTGGACGTGGACGTGGTCGTGGTCGTGGACGTGGACCCCCACGCTCACTCCCCCAGCTTCTTCTTGAGCAGCGCGTTCACCACCGCGGGGTTGCCCTTCCCCTTCGTCGCCTTCATCACCTGGCCGACGAAGAACCCCATGAGCTTCTTGTTGCCCGCCCGGTATCGCTCGACCTCGGCCGCGCTCGCGGCGAGCACCGCGTCCACCGCCGCCTCGATCGCCCCCGTGTCGGAGACCTGCGCGAGGCCCTTCGCCCGCACGACCTCGCCCGGCTCGGCGCCGGTCGCGAAGACCTCCTCGAGCACCGCCTTCGCGCCGGGACCGCCGATCGTCTGCGCGTCGAGGAGCCTCAGGATCTCGGCGAGCCGCGCCGGCGTGAGCTTCCACGCGGAGGGGGCCTCGCCGCGCTCGTTCGCGAGCCGGGCGACCTCCCCGTTCATCCAGTTGGCGAGCCGCTTCGCCGCCTCCGGCCCGCTCCCGTACGCGGCGAGCGCCGCGTCGAAGAACTCGGCGACCGCGCGCTCGGAGACGAGGAGCGCCGCGTCGTAGGCGGACAGCCCGAGGTCGCCCTGGTAGCGGGCGGCGCGCGCGCGGGGCAGCTCGGGGAGCTCCGCCCGGACGCGCGCGACGAGCTCCGGCGGCACGAGGACCGGCGGCAGGTCCGGCTCCGGGAAGTAGCGGTAGTCGTGCGCCTCCTCCTTCGAGCGCATCGACCGAGTCTCGCCGCGGTCGGGATCGAAGAGCCGCGTCTCCTGCACCACCTGCTTGCCGTCCTCCACGAGCCCGACCTGTCGCCGCACCTCGTACTCGACGGCCTGCCGGAGGAAGCGGAACGAGTTCATGTTCTTGATCTCGCACCGCGTGCCGTACCGATCGGCGCCCTTCCGCATCACCGAGACGTTCGCGTCGCAGCGGAAGGAGCCCTCCTGAAGGTTCCCGTCGTTCACCCCGAGGTACATGAGGATGGCGCGGAGCGTCTTGAGATACTCGACCGCCTCGTCGATCGAGCGGAGGTCGGGCTCGGAGACGATCTCGAGGAGCGGCACGCCGGCGCGGTTCAGGTCGACGCCCGACGCGCCGTCGGGGGAGACGTCGTGCACGTTCTTGCCGGCGTCCTCCTCCATGTGGATGCGCGTGAGCCGGATCCGCCGCTCCGCGCCGCC
Organism: Anaeromyxobacter sp.; assembly: GCA_020028115.1. Classification (GTDB taxonomy): domain Bacteria; phylum Myxococcota; class Myxococcia; order Myxococcales; family Anaeromyxobacteraceae; genus Anaeromyxobacter. Next base: position 4,099 of record JAHWYA010000173.1, on the reverse strand, counting down.
GACGGTCACCTCCACCTCGCCGCCCTCGCAGATGGGCGCCTCGTACTGCGACGTCTGGTAGCCCTTCGGGAGGTCCGGGTAGAAGTAGTTCTTCCGCGCGAAGACCGAGCGGTCGCGGATGCGGCAGCCGAGGGCGAGCCCGGTCCGGACCGCCATCTCGACCACCTTCTGGTTGAGCCAGGGGAGCACGCCGGGCAGCCCGAGGCAGACCGGGCAGACGTGGGAGTTCGGCTCGCCGCCGAACTCGGTGGAGCAGCCGCAGAAGATCTTCGAGCGGGTGAGCAGCTGGGCGTGGACCTCGAGCCCGATGACCACCTGGAAGTCGGAGACCGGCATCTAGCTCACCGCCCGGGCCGGGCCGCCCGCCTGCGCCGGCCGCGCGCGCTCCCAGCGGCGGTCGGTCGGGTAGAGGAGCGCGAGCGCGAGGACGCCCAGCGCGACGACCGCGAGGAGGCGCGGGTCGCGCGTCACCATGAACGCGACGAGGGGCGCCAGCGCCGCCGCGTCGCAGAGCGCGAAGCCGACGAGGAGGCGCGAGAACGCCACGGCCTCGCGATCGTTCGCGGCGCGCGGCCCGAGGCGCGCCGGGAGCAGGCGCGAGAGCGCGACGTTGAGCGCCGACGCGGCGACCGCGAGCCAGAAGACCGGCCCGACGAGCTCGGGCGCGCGCGGCGGGCGCGCCTGGTCGAACGCCACCGCGGCGAAGAGGAAGGGCGTCGCGGGGAGCGCCGCCCAGATGAGCGTCGCGGCCCGGCGCGTCACGCCGCCCCCTCGCGGAGCGAGGGTGGGGAGGGGGCTTGTCCCCGGACTTCCGCCCCCTCGCGGAGCGAGGGTGGGGAGGGGGCGCCGACCTCCCGCTCGAGCGCGCGCGCGGCGCGGAGCAGGGTCGCCTCGTCGAACGGGCGGCCGACGAGCTGCAGCCCGACCGGCATCCCGCTCTCGCCGTGGAGCCCGCACGGCACCGAGAGGCCCGGGAGCGCCGCGAGGTTGCAGGTGATGGTGAACACGTCGCCGAGGTACATCTGGAGCGGGTCCTGCGTGCGCGCGCCGAGCGGGAACGCGACCGTCGGCGAGACGGGCCCGGCGATGACGTCGCAGACCCGGAACGCCTCGTCGAAGTCCCGCCGCACGAGCGTGCGGACCTTCTGCGCCCGCAGGTAGTACGCGTCGTAGTAGCCGGCGGAGAGCGCGTAGGTGCCGAGCATGATGCGCCGCTTCGGCTCCGCGCCGAACCCGCGCTCACGCGTCTCCGCGTACATCTCGCGGAGCCCCTTCGCCTCGGCGCGCAGCCCGAACCGCACGCCGTCGTAGCGCGCGAGGTTCGAGGACGCCTCGGCCGGCGCGATGAGGTAGTACGCGGCGATGCCGTACTTCGTGTGCGGGAGCGAGATCTCGACGAGCTTCGCGCCGAGCCGCTCGTACACCGCGAGGGCGGCCCGGACCGAGCGCTCGACCCCCGCGTCGACGCCGCCCTGGAACCACTCGCGCGGCACGCCCACGCGCAGCCCGCGCGCGCCCTCCTCGAGCGCGGCGAGGTAGTCGTCCACCGGCCGCGCCGACGACGTCATGTCGCGCGGATCGTGGCCGGCGATCTTGCCGAGGAGGAGGGCCACGTCCTCCACCGTGCGCGCGAGCGGACCGACCTGGTCGAGCGACGAGGCGAAGGCGACGACGCCGTAGCGCGAGACGCGGCCGTAGGTCGGCTTCAGCCCGACCACGCCGCAGAAGGACGCGGGCAGCCGGATCGAGCCGCCGGTGTCGGTGCCGAGCGACCCGTGCACCTGCCGGGCCGCGACCGCCGCGGCGCTCCCGCCCGAGCTGCCGCCCGGCGTGCGGGAGAGGTCGTACGGATTCGCGCAGGGCTTGTAGGCGCTGTTCTCGTTGGACGAGCCCATCGCGAACTCGTCCATGTTGAGCTTGCCGACGACGACCGCGCCCGCGTCCTCGAGCCGCTCGACCACCGTCGCGTCGTACGGGGGCTTCCACCCCTCGAGGATGCGGGACCCGGCGGTGGTCGGGACGCCCTTCGTCGCGAAGAGGTCCTTCACCGCCACCGGCACGCCGTCGAGCTCGGACCGCCGCTCCCCGCGCGCGGCGCGCTGGTCCGCCTGGGCGGCCTGCGCCCGCGCCCGCTCCGCGGTGACCTCGAGGAACGCGCCGACCCGGCCGTCGGTCGCCGCGATCCGCGCGAGCGCCGCCTCGACGAGGTCGCGCGACGAGAGCGCCCGGGCGGCGATGCCGGCGCCCGCCTCCCGCAGCGAGAGGCCGGTGAGCTCCGAGTCCGATCCGCTCACTCGATGATCCTCGGCACCTTGAAGCACGTCCCCTCGCGCGCCGGCGCGGCGGCGAGGGCCTCGGCCGGCGAGAGGCAGGGCCGGTCGGCGTCGACGCGGAGCTCCGGCGCCTCGCCCCCGGCGAGCGCGTGCGTCATCGGCGGGACGCCGGTGACGTCCAGCTCCTCGAGCTGCCGCACGTGCTCCAGGATCGCCGAGAGCTGCACCGCGAAGGTGCGCTCCTCGTCCGCCGAGAGCCGCAGCCGCGCGAGGTCGGCGATCCGCCGGACCTGCTCGAGAGACAGCGCCACGTTCGCGACCCCGCTAGACCGGCTTCTTCGTCTCCAGCTTGAACCAGTTCAGGATCGAGCTCATCACGCCCCGCGACTCGGGCTTCTCGATGTGCTCGATCTCGCCGGCGTCGAGGAAGATGCCGTTGCAGGAGAAGCAGACGTCGACGTCGACGCCGCGGTACTGGATCTCCTGCATCTGCATCCCGCACTTCGGGCAGTGCATCCAGTGGAGGTCCTTGAGCCGCTTCAGCTCGGCCGCCTCCTTCTCCTTCTTCGCCTGGAGCGCGATCCTCCGCTTCTTCTCCGCGTCCTCCCGGACGAAGTACTCCTCCTCGCTCGACGACGCCTTGCCTGGAGTTCCCCTGTCGGACATTTCGCTATTTCCTCAGCTCTGCGAGTGCGTTCTTCGCCACCTCGGCGTCTTCGCCCCCGGGGTACCGCGCGAGGTACCGCTCGTAGGACGCGACGGCCTCCGCCTTCTTGCCCTGGAACCGGTGGGTCTCCGCGAGGCCCAGGAGCGCGTCGGCGTGATCCGGTTCTAGCCGGAGCGCCGCCTGGAAGCTCGCCTCGGCGGGTGCCCAGTTCTCGAGGTCGAGATAGCACAAACCCCGGCCGGCGAGGGCCTCGACGTTCTCCGGGTCCTCCGACGCCACCCGCCCGAAGAGCTCGAGGGCGGTCTCGACGTTCCCGTTCTCCAGGAGCTGCTGGGCGCGGGCGAGGAGCGCCTTCGGCCCCTTGGGCGCCGCCGGCGCGGCCGGTTTCGGCGGCTTGATCGGCTCCGGAGGCGCGGCGAGCCCTTCCTGCACGACCGGCTCGGGCGCCTGCACGGGCGCGGGGGGCGCGGGCGGGGGCTCCACCGGCGGGGCCGGGACGGGGGCGGCCACCGGCTCCGGGCGCGGCGGCGGGGTCGGCGGCCGGAGCAGCGGGACGGCGAGGTAGGCGCCCGCGCCGGCGACCACGGCGAGCAGCGCCGCGACGAAGCCCGTCCGGACGCTGCTCCGCCTCGGCGACGGCGCCTCGTCCATGCCGAGATCGACCTCCACGGTCGGGGCCGGGATCGCCGACCCGCTCTCGTGCAACCGATGCTCGGGGACCTGTGGCGGCGGCGTCGCGTACGAGGGCGGCGGGTAGCCGGACGGCGGCGGCGGCGGGTAGAGCGCGGGCGTCTGGACCGCCACGCCGTACACCGGCATCGGCAGCGGGGTGAGCGCCGGCAGCTGCCCCATCCCGGGCTGACCCTGCCCCGGGAGCGTGTACGCGCCGGTCTTCGACCGCTCCGCGGCCTCGACGACCTGGAAGAAGCTCGCGAGCTCCGCGATGTTCCCGAGCCGCTTCCACTGGTCGCCGGAGAGCGAGATCTCGTCGTCGCGCAGGACCTTCTGCTCGATGATCCACTTCTGCAGCGTGGTCAGCTCACGAAACGTGAAGATGTTCCCGTTCGCCTGGCGGACGCGCCACTCGCGGGGCCGGTCCGCGTCCGGCGAGGGCGCGGGCGGCGACGCCGCGGGCATGGCCGGGATCGACGCGTGGGTC
>JAHWYA010000007.1 GCA_020028115.1 Anaeromyxobacter sp. | reverse complement strand
CCACCTCGCGGAGCTCCTCGCGCGCGCCCGGACCGCGCGCCTGTGGCAGGACCCGGGCTGGCTGCGGCTCGGCCACTGGCGCCCGACGCGGAAGGGCGGGCTCGAGAGCGAGGTCGACGGGACGGCGTTCTTCCGCGCGCTCCGCGGGAAGACCGACCCCCGCGCCGAGCTCGAGGCGACGCTCCGCGCGCTCTTCGACGACCGGCCGGTCCAGGACGAGCTCTCCGACGCGATGTGCCGGTATCCGGCGCGGTTCGCCTTCCTCGCGGGGCGCCTCGGCGCCGACCTCGCGCGGCTGCCACCGCGGCGCTGCCCGCGGTTCGAGGCGTTCCTCGACCGGATCCGGCCCCGCTCCGCGACCCTCGTCTTCTCGTCGTACTACCTCAACAACCCCGCCTCCGCCTTCGGGCACACGTTCCTCAGGCTCAACAAGGACGACGCGGCGCGCGCCGGGCGCGAGTGGGAGCTCCTCGACTACGGGATCGACTACTCGGCGACGGTCGACACCGGGAACGCCGTCCTCTACGCGGCGAAGGGGCTCCTCGGGCTCTTCAAGGGCGAGTTCCGGAACGTCGCCTACTACTACAAGGTCCGGGAGTACGCGGACGCCGAGTCGCGCGACCTGTGGGAGTACGACCTCGCGCTCACGCCGGGCGAGGTCGCGCTCCTCTCCGCGCACCTCTGGGAGCTCGGCGGGACCTACTTCGACTACTGGTACCTCGACGAGAACTGCAGCTACCACATCCTCGGCGCGCTCGAGGCGGCGGCGCCGCGGCTGTCCCTCCTCGAGCACGTCGGGCGGGCCGTCGTCATCCCCGCCGATACGGTGAAGGCGCTCTTCCGGAACCCCGGGCTCGTCCGCGGCGTCGCCTGGCGCCCCTCGATCCGGACCCAGTTCGTCGCGCGCCTCGGACGGCTCGACGGCGCCGGCCGCGGCGCGGTCGACGCCCTCGCCGCGGACGCGCGGGCGCCGCTCCCGCCCGGCCTCGGGAAGGACGGCGAGGCGGCGGTGCTCGACGCCGCCCTCGATCACGTGGACCTGCGCTTCGGCCGCGACCTCGCGATCGGCAAGGCGCCCGGCGCGGCCCGCGAGCGCCAGACGCTGCTCGAGCGCCGGAGCGCCCTCGGGGTGGTCTCGCCGCCGCTCGCGCTCGAGCCCCCGAAGGCGGGCGCGCCGCAGCTCGGCCACGCCTCGGCGCGCATGGGCGCGGGCGGCGGGTACTCGACGCGCGACGGCGCCTTCACGCTCCTCGAGCTCCGGCTCGCGCTCCACGACCTCGGCGATCCGCCGGAGGGCTACCCGCCGCTCTCGCAGATCGAGTTCCTGCCGGCCCGGCTCCGCCTCGTCCCCCGCGATCTGGGGGCGGAGGTGGACGAGCTGTGGCTCGTCCGCATCGCGGTGCTGAACGACCTCTCGCGGTTCGAGCTCCGGCCGTCGTGGCGGATCCGGTTCGGCGCCGCCACCGTCCGCGACGCGGGCTGCGCCGCGTGCCTCGCCGGGCAGGTCGAGTTCGGCGCGGGGTTCGCGAAGACGCTCGGGCCGCTCGACCTGTACGCCGGGACGGACCTCGCCCTCGAGGCCGCCGCCCACCTCGAGGGCGCCGGCGGCCGCCCGGAGCGGCTCGGCGTCGGGCCGGGCGGCACCGTCCGGCTGCGGGCCTCCCCGCGGATCGTCCTCGTCGCCGACGCGCGCTGGCGCTGGCTGCCGGACGCCTCGCCGCGGGAGACGTTCGACCTGCGCTCCTCGCTACGCCTTCACGTCACTCGCGGCCTGTCGCTCGCGCTGGAAGCGCGGCGGACGCCAGCGGCGGACGAGGCGACGATCGCGGTGCAGGCGTTCCATTGACGATTCGTGCGACCACGCCCGCGGCGACGGACTCCCACGAATATGTGACGCACCGACCCGCACGAGACGTGTACCCTTACGGAGGTAGCTGAGGTTTCAAGCTACTCGGCCAAGGGGTCGCTCCGAACACGTCTGTCGTGAGTTCAATTTTTCGTTTTGGGGGTACGACGAATGAACCGTTTGACTGCCGTCGGCTTCACGCTCGCAAGCGTTCTCCTGAACGCGGGCTGCGCATCGATCGTCAAGGGGTCGACTCAGACGATCAGCATTTCCAGCAACGTCGACGGTGCAGAGGTCTTCCTCGACGGTCAGCGAATCGGGACGACCCCGTTCACGGGAATCGTGCCCAAGAACAAGGGCTTCCTGATGGTACAGAAGAGCGGTTTCAAGACGGCGAACGTTGCCCTGTCCAGGTCGCTAGAGCCGATCTTCTGGGGCAACATCATCACGGGCGGCACGCTCGGCAGCATCACCGATTTCGCCTCGGGGGCCGCCTATCAGTACGCGCCGGCCTCGTACCAGGTCGACCTCAACAAGGAGGGCCAGGCGCAGACCGACTTCGAGCGCCGCGTGGCGGCCCGGAAGTTCGCGATGGTCTACCTCGACCGCATCTCCGCCGACCTGGCGCACGGTTCCGGTGACTACCTCAACGCGCTGATCGCGATCGTCAACGGCGACAAGGGTGGAGGCGCGAACGCCGTTGCGATCCGGAAGGCCCTCGTCGCGAGCGACGCGGATCCCGTTCGCTTCGGCAATCAGATCATCGAGATGATCTAGAGAGAGATGGGGGCGACGCGGCACTCGCAGCTCGCGCTGCTCGTCGCCTTCGCGATTCCCGCTCTCGGCGTTGCACTCGAGCCGCCGCAGGAACCTGGGCCAGCGTACCTCGTGTACGCTGGCCCTTACTCTTCGAGCCCATCATCTGCGTTCGGACACCTGTTCCTGGTTCTCGCCGAGCGTGCCGACGATCCGCCTCCCCTCTGGAACGTCGTCACCTTCAACGCGGTCACGTTCGACGTCGACCCGCTGCGCTACCTGACGATCGGGATCGCGGGTGGCTTCCTCGGGCGCTTCGATCGCTTCGCCTTCCACCAGAAGACGCGCGAGTACGAGATCCTCGACGATCGGGACCTCTGGCTCCTCGAGCTGCGCCTCACGCCCGAGCAGCGGACCGCGCTTCGAGAGGCCCTCGCGCGCACGGAACGGCGCTGGTATCCCTACTCCTTCTTTCGCCTGAACTGCGCCTATTACCTCCAGGCGGTCCTGGCCGAGGCGACGGGGGCGGTTCGCCCACCGAGGGGAGTCGTTAGCCCGATCGCCGCCTTCAAGGACGTCCAGGACAGCAGCCTCGCAGGATCGGCCTTTCACCGGCCGGCGGCCTCGCGCCGAATCGCTGCGCTGGCGACGCGGACGAGACCGGCGTTCCTGGCGCGGCTCGAGGGCGCGGACTGGATGACGCTCGCGGCCAACCTCGACTGGATCGCGAGCTTGAGCCGCGCGGAGCGCCTCGTCGCGCAGGAGCTCTTCGCGCTGAAGTCGCTGCAGGCGAGCTCCGTCCTTCCGGCCGAAACCCGTGATGGCCTTGCGCGGCTCAGGGTGCTGAATGCTCAGCCGGTGGACGCCTCGGCTGAGCCGGTTCCATTCTCGGGCGCCGGACTGCCGACCGAGCGTCCAGAGTTCCACCGGTACCCGCGGCTGAGCCTGCTGTACGCCGTCCCGCGGACCGGAACGGCGCGGGTCCATCTGAAGTTCCGCGCGGCGATGCACGACGAGACCGACCCCTGGGTCGGACAGCAGCCCGCGAGCACCATGGAGCTGCTCGCCGCGGAGATATCGGCTCCGGTGAACGGCGGCGACCCGCGGTTGGAGTCCGCCGTGTTCTTTTCGCAGCGATCGCTGAAGCCGTCCGACTGGACGGCGGCCCGGACCTCCTGGCTTCTCGAAGCGCTGGCGCGGCGCGGCGGCATCTTCGATGAGCAGGCGACTCACCTCGAGGCACGCACCGGGGTGGGGAAGACGCTGAGGCTTCCCGCCGCCACCTACCTGCACGTCCTCGTCACGCTCGCCGGGACCGGCGCGGTCGGCGAGGGCGCCGGCCTCTCGCCCGGGCTAGAGGTCGGCTTCGAGTCGCTGGTCGCTGCACACTGGAGATCCGGCGGCGCGTGGACCCGGGAGCACGACCTCGTGGACTGGTCGCGGAGCATGCAGCGCATCCGGGTCTGGACGCGGCTCGATCTCGGACATCGGTGGGGCGCGATCCTGAGCGGCGCGATGGACGGCTCGTCTACGTCCCTCCGCCTCGGGGTCGACGCGTACCTGTAAGCGCGGCCTCGCAGCAGGCGTCCGCACGGGCGGTGCAGCCCCCCGTCCGCCGGTCGGGCGAGCGGTCGGGGGTGTCCGGGCCCTCCGGGACGCGCTATCATGCGCGCCTTTTGCGCCCTAGCCCCGCGGGGCATTTCGGAGCACCGGAAGGACGATGGAACGACGTCTCGTCTCAGGCGACGAAGCGGTCGCCGCCGCCGCGTTCGACGGCGGGGTTCACCTCGGGACCGGCTACCCCGGCACCCCCTCCACCGAGATCCTCGAGAACTTCTCGCGCCTCGGCGGCCGCGCGCAGTGGGCGCCGAACGAGAAGGTGGCGCTCGAGGTCGGCCTCGGCGCGGCCTACGGCGGCGCGCGCGCCCTCGTCACGATGAAGCACGTCGGCGTGAACGTCGCCGCCGACCCGCTCTTCACCGCGGCGTACACCGGCGTCTCCGGCTCGCTCGTCGTCGTCTCCGCCGACGACCCGGGCATGGCCTCCTCGCAGAACGAGCAGGACAACCGCCACTACGCGGTCGCGGCCGGGCTGCCGATGCTCGAGCCGTCCGACTCGCAGGAGGCCTACGACCTCGCCCTCGTCGCGTTCGAGCTCTCCGAGCGGTTCAAGCTCCCGGTCATCCTCCGGATGACGACCCGGGTCTGCCACGGGAAGTCGATCGTGCAGCGCCGGGCCGCGGTCACGGCGAAGGCGCCGGCGTTCGAGCGCGACATCGCCGGCCGCGTCATGATCCCGGCGTACGCGCGGCCCGCCCACCGGAAGCTCCGCGCGAAGCTCGCCGAGCTCCAGGCGTTTGCGGAGGCGACCCCGCTGAACGTCCGCGTCGACGCGGACCGGAAGCTCGGGATCGTCACCGCCGGCGTCACCGCCCGCCACGCCCGCGAGGCCGTCCCCGGCGCGTCCTTCCTCGAGCTGAAGACCGTCTACCCGCTGCCGCTCGAGAAGATCCGCGCCTTCGCCGGGTCGGTGGAGCGCTGCCTCGTCGTCGAGGAGGGCGACCCGTTCCTCGCCGACCTCCTCCGCGCCGCGGGCATCGCCGTCGAGTCGAAGCCGGAGCCGTTCCGGTTCGGCGAGCTCGACGTGGCGCGAGTCCGCCGCATCGTCACCGGTGACACCTCGCCCGAGCCGGTGCTCCCCAAGGGGAAGCCGCCGATGCTCTGCGAGGCGTGCCCCTACCACCCGGTCTACGGCGCGCTCCGCAAGCACGACTGCATCGTGGCGGGCGACATCGGCTGCTACACGCTCGGCGTCCTCCCGCCGTACCAGGGGATGGACACCTGCGTCGCGATGGGGGCGTCCCTCGGCGTCGGCCTCGGGCTCCGGCACGTCCTGCCGGAGAAGGACGCGAAGCGGGTCGTCTCCATCATCGGCGACTCGACCTTCATCCACACCGGCGTGAACGGCCTCATCGAGATGGCCTACAACCCGCCCGCGACCGGGCACGTCCTCATCGTCCTCGACAACGGGACGACGGCGATGACCGGCCAGCAGGAGCACCCCGGCACCGGCCGGACGCTCGAGCACGAGCAGACCGGCAAGGTCTCGATCGAGGGGCTCGGCCGCGCGGTCGGCCTGAAGAACGTCGACGTCGTCGACCCGGTCGCGGATCCCGGCGGCTTCGAGAAGCTGCTCGTCGACCGGCTCTCGAGACCCGAGCTCTCCATGATCGTCGCGCGCCGCCCGTGCATCCTCGCCGCCGCCGACATCCGCAAGTACGAGAAGGCGATCGCCGACCAGTGCGGCGCCTGCGCGGGGCCCGCCGATGCCTAGCCACGTCGTCAATGTCGTCGTCGCCGGCCTCGGCGGCCAGGGCGCCATCAAGGCGTCGGACATCCTCGCGGACGTCGCGTTCCGCGCCGGCCTCGACGTGAAGAAGGCCGAGGTCCACGGCATGAGCCAGCGCGGCGGGTCGGTCACCTCCGACGTCCGCTTCGGCCCCCACGTCGAGTCGCCGATGATCGCGCCGGGGGAGGCCGACTTCCTCGTCGTCCTCGCGCCCTCCGAGGTCGAGGTGACGCGCCCGCTCCTCAAGGCGGGCGGCGTCCTCATCCCGCCGGACCTCGTCGACGAGAAGGCGCTGCCGAACCGCAAGAGCCTGAACGTCGCGCTGCTGGGGGCGCTCTCGCGCCACCTCGATCTCCCCGAGGCGCTGTGGCTCGAGGCGGTGAAGGCGGCGCTGCCGCCGCAGCTCCACGCCGTGAACGAGAAGGCGTTCCAGCTCGGCCGCGACGCCGCGGTCCGGACGAAGTAGCAGCGCGCCCCCGGAGGTCATGATGAAGACCCAGTGGAACGACGCACCCGGCGGCTTCCACCCCGCGAGCGCGCCAGACTTCCTCCCGCGGCGGGAGCTCGAGCGGCTGCAGCTCGGCCGGCTCCAGTCCGTCGTGGCGCGCGCCTTCGAGCGCGTGCCGCTCTTCCGCCGCCGCATGGAGGAGAAGGGGCTCCGCCCGGACGCCGTGAAGGCGCTCCCCGACCTCGCGAAGCTCCCCTTCACGGTGAAGACGGACCTGCGGGACACCTACCCGTTCGGCCTGTTCGCCTCGCCGATGGAGGAGATCGTCCGCCTCCACGCGTCGTCGGGGACGACCGGGAAGCCCATCGTCGTCGCCTACACCGACGCGGACCTCCAGGTCTGGACGAGCGTGATGGTCCGGACCTTCGCCGCCTGCGGCCTGCACAAGGGCGACGTCATCCAGAACGCCTACGGCTACGGGCTCTTCACGGGCGGCCTCGGCGCGCACTACGGCGGCGAGGCGCTCGGCGCGACGGTGATCCCGATCTCCGGCGGGAACACCGAGCGGCAGCTCATGGTGCTGCAGGACTTCAACGTCACCGCCATCTGCTGCACGCCGTCGTACATGGTCCACCTCATCGAGCGGGCCAAGGACGCGAAGATCGGCTTCGGGCGGCTCAAGGTCGGCGTGTTCGGCGCCGAGCCCTGGTCCGAGTCGATGCGGCACCACATCGAGCAGGAGACGGGGATCAAGGCGTACGACATCTACGGGCTCTCCGAGATCATCGGGCCGGGCGTCGGGATCGAGTGCGCCCAGCAGGACGGGCTCCACCTCTTCGAGGACCACTTCTACCCGGAGATCATCGACCCGAAGACCGGCGCGGTGCTCCCGGACGGCGCCGAGGGCGAGCTCGTCCTCACCACGCTCTCGAAGCAGGCGATGCCGATGATCCGCTACCGGACGCGCGACATCACCGCGATCCACGCCGAGCCGTGCCCCTGCGGCCGCACCATCCGGCGCATCCGGCGCATCGGCCGGCGCTCCGACGACATGTTCATCATCCGCGGCGTGAACGTCTTCCCGTCGCAGGTGGAGACGGCGCTCCTGCAGGTCGAGGGGACGCTGCCGCACTACCAGATCGTCCTCTCGCGGGTGAAGGGGCTCGACGAGATGGAGGTGCAGGTCGAGGTGACGCCGGAGGTCTTCTCCGACACGATCGGCTCGCTCGAGTCGCTCCAGCGGAAGCTCGCCGACGCGATCGACCACGTCGTCGGGATCCGCGTGAAGGTCCACCTCGTCGCGCCGCGCACCATCGCGCGCAGCGAGGGGAAGGCGAAGCGCGTCCTCGATCAAAGGAACATCTGAGAGGAACATCCGAGGCACGTCCCGTGAGGCCCGCCATGATGATCCGCCAGCTCTCGCTCTTCCTCGAGAACCGCTCCGGCCAGCTCCGCGTCCCCTGCAAGGTGCTCGGCGACGCCGGGATCGACATCCTCACGATGTCGCTCGCCGACACCCAGCAGTTCGGGATCCTGCGCCTCATCGTGAAGGACTGGGAGAAGGCGAGGAAGGCGCTCGAGGCCGCCGGGATCGTGGTCAACGTGACCGACGTCCTCGCGGTGGACGTCCCCGACCGGCCGGGCGGCCTCGCCTCGGTCCTCGAGTCGTTCGAGAAGGCGGGGCTCGGCATCGAGTACATGTACGCGCTCGCCGCGGCGCGAGAGCGCGGGCAGTACGCGACGCTCGTCTTCCGGCTCGGCGACCCCGAGCGCGCCGCCCGGCTGCTCCGCGACGCCGGCGTGAAGCTCCTCTCGTCGGAGGAGCTGTTCGCCCGGGCGGGCGCCTAGGAGGCCTCGCTTGGCGAAGCTCGCGGTCGAGAACCGGATCTGGGATCCGGCGGAGACGCTCCCGCGCGACGCGCTGCGGGCCCTGCAGGGCCGCCGGCTCGCCGAGACGGTGGCGCGTGCCGCGAAGGTGCCCTTCTACCGCGACGCGCTCGCGCGGGCCGGCGTCGACCCGGCCGGCGTCCGGAGCGTGGACGACGTGCGGCGGCTCCCGTTCACGGTGAAGGACGACCTCCGGGAGAACTACCCGCTCGGCCTCCTCGCCGTGCCGCGCGCGGAGATCGTGCGCGTGCACGGCTCCTCGGGCACGACGGGCAAGCCGACCTTCGTCGCGTACACCCGGAACGACCTCGACGTCTGGTCCGGCCTCGTCGCCCGCTTCCTCGTCGCCGGGGGGCTCCGGCCCGAGCACCTCGTCCACGTGGCGTTCGGCTACGGCCTGTTCACCGGCGGGTTCGGCCTGCACTACGGGATCGAGAAGGTCGGCGCGGGCGTGGTGCCCGCGGCCGGCGGGAACACGCCGCGGCAGGTGCTCCTCATCCGCGACCTCGGCGCGGAGGTCCTCGTCTGCACGCCGTCCTACGCCCTCCACATCGCGGAGGTCGCGAAGGCGGAGGGGTTCCTCCCCGGGACCCTCCCGCTCCGCTTCGGCCACTTCGGCGGCGAGCCCTGGACCGAGGAGATGCGGGTCGAGATCGAGCGCGGCCTCGGCATCCTCGCCTTCAACAACTACGGCCTCTCCGAGGTGATCGGCCCGGGCGTGTCCGGCGAGTGCGGCGCGCGCGCCGGCATGCACGTGCAGGAGGACCACTTCGTCGTCGAGTGCGTCCACCCGGAGACGCTCGAGCCGGTGCCGGACGGCGGCACGGGCGAGCTCGTCTTCACGACGCTCACGAAGGAGGCGCTCCCGGTGCTCCGGTACCGGACCCGCGACCTCGCCTCGCTCGACCGCAGCCCCTGCCCGTGCGGCCGGACCGGCGTGCGGATGAGCCGCGTGGTCGGCCGCTCCGACGACATGCTCATCATCCGCGGCGTGAACGTCTTCCCGTCGCAGGTGGAGGAGGCGCTCCTTCGCGTCGAGGGGACCGCGCCCCACTACCTCATCGAGATCTCGCGGCCGGGCACCCTCGACGAGGCGGTCGTGAAGGTCGAGGTCCGGCCCGGCGACTTCCGCGACGAGATGCGGGAGATGATCGAGCTGCGCGACCGGATCGACCGGGAGATCCACGCCGTCACCGGCGTCCGGATGACGGTCGAGCTCGTGGCGCCGAACACGCTCGAGCGCTCCGCCGGCAAGGCGAGGCGCGTGTTCGATCACCGAAACAGGTAGCCAGGAACGCCGGTTTTTCATACTCAGTACGCTCCGGTTCCAGGCACCTCACAGGAGGAGTCCCCATGCGCTTCGCAGGTCGGATGTCACTCGCCGTGATTGTCGCCCTCGCCTTCGCCGCGCCGGCGTCGGCCAAGCAGACCGTCAAGATCGGGGCCGCGCTCAGCATGACCGGGCCCGCCGCCGCCTACGGCGCGAACCAGAAGGTCGGGATCCAGGCCGCCGTGGAGGAGATCAACAAGAGCGGCGCCTTGAAGGACGTGGTCCTCGAGGCGGTGATCGAGGACGACGCCTCGACGAAGGAGCAGGGCATCGCCGTCTTCCAGCGGTTCATCAACAAGGACCGGGTGGCCGCCATCATCGGGCCGACCCTCTCCAACACCGCCTACGCCACGAACCCGCTCGCGCAGCAGGCGAAGGTCCCGGTGGTCGCCGTGTCCAACACCGCGCCGAAGGGGATCACGGACATCGGCGACTACATCTGGCGCGTGTCGCTCACCGAGGGGCAGGTCATCCCGGGCGCGCTCAAGACGCTGCAGGGGAAGCTCGGGTTCAAGAAGGCCGGCGTCCTGTACGGCAACGACGACGCGTTCACGCAGGCCGGCTACACGGTCATGAAGTCCGCCCTCGCCGACCTCAAGATCGAGGTGGTCGCCGAGCAGACGTTCGCGAAGCCGGACCGCGACTACAACGCCCAGCTCACCTCGCTCCTCGCCCTGAAGCCGGACATCCTCGTCGTCTCCGCCCTCATCGAGAACGCCTCCGGCATCGTCGCGCAGGCGCGCCAGCTCGGCTGGACGGGGCCGATCTTCGGCGGCAACGGCTTCAACAACCCGGTCCTCATCAAGAACGCCGGGCCCGCGGCCGAGGGCGTCTACGTCGGGACCGCCTGGAACCGCTCGTCGACGGACGAGGCGAACACGAAGTTCCTCGCGAGCATGAAGGCGCGCGGCGTCGACCCCGACCAGTTCGCCACCCAGGCCTACGTCGGCGTCCTCGTCGTCGCGGAGGCCATCAAGCAGGCGGGGAACAAGGGCGGCCGCGACGACATCAAGGCGGGCTTCGCCAAGGTGATGAGCCTCTCCACGCCCCTCGGGAAGTTCTCGTTCCTCCCGAACCGCGACGGCGACCACACGCCCGCGGTGCAGGTCGTGAAGGACGGCAAGTTCCAGATCCTCCAGTAGCGTCCCCGGAAGCCGGAGACGGGCGTGAGCGGCCAGCAAGTCATCAACGGGCTCTTCCTGGGCAGCATCTACGCGCTGTTCGCGCTCGGCTACACGCTCGTCTTCGGCGTCCTCGACATCCTGAACCTCGCCCACGCCGCGGTCTTCATGCTCGCGTCGTTCGTGGCGCTCACCCTCGTCGCCTCGGCGGGGCTGCACATCCTCCTCGCGCTGCCGCTCGCGGTGCTCGTGGCCGGGCTCCTCGGCCTCGTCCTCGAGCGGGTCGCGTTCCGGCCGCTGCGGGGCCGCGCGGACTCGAACATCTCCGGGCTCATCAGCTCCCTCGCGATGGCGGCCATCTTCGAGGCGATCGCCCACGAGATCTGGGGCCCGAACGTCGCCCGGTTCCCGTTCGGCACCCTGACCGACAAGCAGCTCCATGTGCTCGGCGGCGTCGTCTCGCGCCTGCAGCTCACCATCATCGGGGTGGCGCTCGGGCTCTTCCTCGTCCTCTGGTGGCTCGTGCAGCGCACCCGGCTCGGCCGCGAGGTGCGAGCGGTCGCGGAGAGCCCGCGCGCCGCGCGCATCCTCGGCGTGGACGTGGACCGCGCCATCGCCGCCTCGTTCTTCATCTCGTCCGCGCTCGGCGGCGCCGCGGGCGTGCTCTTCGGCCTCGCCTTCAACTCCGTCTCGCCCGACATGGGCCGGTCGGTCGAGCTGAAGGGGCTCGCCGTCATCATCCTCGGCGGCATGGGCTCGATGACCGGCGCGGTGCTCGCGGGGTTCGCCCTCGGGCTCGTCGAGGTGTTCGTGGTCGCCCACCTCGGCGGGTCGTACCGGGACGCGGTCTCCTTCGCGACGCTCTTCCTCATCCTCGTCCTCCGGCCGCGCGGCCTGTTCGGCGCGCCGTCGCTGCGGGAGGCGTGAGTGGAGTGGCTTCAGGAGACGTACCTCACCTACCAGTCGACGCTCGGGTACATCGGCCTCAACGCGCTGCTCGCGCTGTCGGTCTACACGACGCTGTCGTGCGGCCAGCTCGCGCTCTCGTCGGCCGGCTTCGCGGCGATCGGCGCCTACGCCGCGTCCATCCTCACCCTCAACTTCGGGCAGAGCTTCCCGGTCGCGCTCCTCGCCGCGACGGCGCTCCCGATGCTCGTCGCCGTCCCGCTCGGCCTGCCGGTGCTCCGCATCCGCGGGGTCTTCCTCGCGATCGCGACCATCGCGTTCGGGGAGGTCGTCCGGCTCGGCCTCGTGAACTGGGACTACGTGAACGGCGCGCAGGGGCTCGTCGCGATCCCGCAGAAGACCTCGGTCTGGATGATCTACCTCGCGGTCGCCCTCGCGCTGCTCCTCCTCGCGCGGCTCCGGGGCTCGAAGTGGGGCTTCGCCCTCGAGGCGATCCGCGAGGACGAGGCCGCGGCGCGGACGATGGGGATCCACACCACCGTCTACAAGCTCGCGATGCTCGTGCTCGGCGCCGCGCTCGCTGGGCTCGCGGGCGCGCTCGAGGCCCACTACTCGTTCATGGTCGCGCCGAACGGCTTCGGGTTCGTCCGCGTGGTGGACATGCTCGTCTTCGCCGTCGTCGGCGGCACGGTCGCCTACTACGGGCCGGTGGTGGGCGCCGCGTTCCTCACGGTCCTCCCCGAGGTGCTCCGCGAGCTCGCGCCGCTCGTCGGCATCGAGCCCGGGCCGCTCCGGTTCCTCGTGAACGGCGTGGTCCTGCTCTCGGTGATCCTGTTCCTGCCGAACGGCATCGTCTCGCTCCCCGCGCGCCTCCGCGAGCGGCGCCGGGCCCGGAGCGTCACGGCATGACGGCGCTCCTCGCGCTCGAAGGCGTCGAGCGGGTCTTCGGCGGCGTGCGCGCCGTCGACGGCGCGTCGTTCGAGGTGCGCCCGGGCGAGGTGCACGGGCTCATCGGCCCGAACGGCGCGGGCAAGACCACGATCATCAACCTCGTCTCCGGGCTCCTCCAGCCGACGGGCGGCGCCGTCCACGTGGGGGGGCAGCCGATCCGCGGGCTCGCGCCGCACCGCATCGCGGCGCTCGGCGTCGCGCGGACCTTCCAGAACATCCGCCTCTTCCCCGAGCTCTCCGCGCGCGACAACGTCATCGTGGGCGAGCACCTCCGGCGCAAGGAGTCGCTGCCGGCCCGGCTCCTCGGGCTCCCGCCGGCGCGCGAGGCGGAGCAGCGCGTCCGCGAGCGCGCGGAGGCGCTCCTCGCCCGCGTCGGGCTCGAGGACCGGATGCGGGAGAGGGTGAAGAACCTCTCGTACGGCGAGCAGCGGCGGGTCGAGATCGCGCGCGCGCTCGCCGCCGAGCCGAAGCTCCTCCTCCTCGACGAGCCGACCGCCGGGATGAACCCGGTGGAGGTCGAGGCGGTGGCGGCGCTCATCGCGAAGGTCGCCGCGGAGGGGCACTCGGTCCTCCTCGTCGAGCACAACGTCCGGCTCGTCATGGACGTCTGCCACGTCATCACGGTGCTGAACTTCGGGAAGGTGATCGCGGAGGGGCCGCCCGCGAAGGTCGCGGAGGACCCCGCGGTGATCACGGCGTACCTCGGAGGCCCGGCGTGAGCGCGGCCGCGGCGCTGCTCGAGGTCCGGGACCTCGCGGTCCGCTACGGCCACGTGGAGGCCGTGCACGGCGTCTCGCTCGCCGTGCCGGAGGGGCGGATCGTGACGCTCATCGGCCCGAACGGCGCCGGGAAGACGTCCATCCTCTCCGCCCTCGCCGGCCTCGTCCGGCCGGCGGGCGGCCGCGTCCGGCTCGGCGGCGACGACGTGACCGGCGTCCCGGCGCACCGCGCCGTCGCGGCCGGGCTCTCGCTCGTGCCGGAGGGGCGCGCGATCCTCGGCCGGATGACGATCGAGGAGAACCTCGTCCTCGCCGGCGAGCGGCGGCGCGACGCGGCCTCGCTCCGCGCGGCGATCGAGGAGCAGTACCGGCGCTTCCCCGTCCTCGGCGAGCGGCGCGCGTCGCTCGCGGGCTCGCTCTCCGGCGGCCAGCAGCAGATGCTCGCCTTCGCCCGCGCGCTCCTCGCGAGGCCGCGCGTCCTGCTGCTCGACGAGCCGTCGATGGGGCTCTCGCCGATCCTCGTGCAGCAGATCTTCGAGACCGTGAAGGCGATCCACCGCGAGGGCGCGACGATCCTGCTCGTCGAGCAGAACGCGCGGCTCGCGCTCGCCATCTCAGACTACGCCTACGTGCTCGAGCGGGGGCGCCTCGTCCTCGAGGGCCCCTCGCGGGAGCTCGAGGCGGACCCGCGCGTCCAGGCCGCCTACCTCGGCCGGGCGCGGTAGCCGGACCGCGAGTTCACGCCCCGTCCGGCGAACCAGAGTCGATTCGGGACGGGGTGCGCCGCGACGCGTCAGCTCGCGGTCCGCTGCCGTCGCTCCCAGCAATCGCCGGTGAAGCAACCGCCGTCGCTGGACATTTGGTCGCACGGAACACGAGTGCGAATTGGTCTCATTGGCAAATGACGCACGCACCCTCTGCGGGCTGCGACGAATATGCACCCCCTCGATTGCAAAATGTGCGTCGAACGTGCCATGTGGTACGGCGCTGTTTGTGTGTGATTCCCCGGTCACGCCCCCCCGTGAACCAAGCGTTTCCACCCTGGAGGCCACACTCGTGAGACTGACTGCTTTCGTTGCGGCATCGCTGCTCGGCTCGACCGCGCTGGCGCAGACGCCGGCCCCTGCTCCTGAGACCGCGCCGCCGGCCACCGCCCCGGCACCTGCCGCGACCCCCGCGCCCGCTCCTGCACCGGCGGCTCCGGCTCCGGCTCCTGCG
>JAHWYA010000172.1 GCA_020028115.1 Anaeromyxobacter sp. | reverse complement strand
CGCCGGGCGCTCCCGGCGGCGCGTGCGTGGTCGGGCCTGCGCCCGCCGCGCAGTCACCGCTCGAGCCGCGCGAGCCGCCGTTCCGGCACGACGTCGGCGTCGCCGAGGCGGCCCCCCCGCCGTACCTGCACGACCGCGGCGTCGCCGAGGCCGCGCCGCCGCCGTACGAGCAGCCGATCAAGCCGCGCAACGCGCCGACGTTCGAGATCCGGACGGTGCCGCCGGTGCCGCTCCGGGTCCGGTCGAGGCCGGTCGCCCAGCCCTTCGCGTACCGCCCCGGGGAGACGGACGCGCTCGTCGTCGGCGACCGCGAGGGCCCGGTGCGGCTCGTCGCGCGCATCCGCGTCAGCGCCGCGTCGGAGGCCGCGACGCGGGTCGTGGTCGAGGCGGACCAGCCGCTCACCGTGTGGTGCGGAGACACCTCGGCCGCCGCGCCCGCGGCGATCGAGCTGCGGGACGACGCGGCCGGCGGCGCGTTCGTCCTGGAGGACCGACGCAGCGGCGCGCGCGTCGAGGTCCACGTCGCGCCGCGGAGGTGACGAGCGCCGCCGCGAGCGCGGGTCATCTAGCGAAACCCCTACATAGCGGCCGACGTGCGGCGAAATGCTCGCGTGTAGGCCTTGCCTCGTCCCGTACGGGGGTCGTACGCTCGGTCGCCTGCTCACTCACATCTCTCTGGAGAAACGCATGCCCACGACGTTCCTGAAGTCCCTCGCCGTCCTCGCGCTCCTCGCCGCCGCCCCCGCCGCCCGCGCCCAGGCGCAGAACTACTCGCCCATCCGCGTGGACCTCACCGTCTTCGGCGCCTACGCGGCCGCGGACGCCAACGCGTACGGCTTCGGCGTCGCGCTCGAGCCGAAGTTCAACGTGACCGACCACCTCGCGGTCGGCCTCCGCCTCGAGGGCTCCGGCTTCGTCACCCAGGAGGTGAAGGTCGGGAGCACCACGTCGCAGGCGAGGGTGTCCCAGGGCGCGCGCGCCGTCACCGCCGTCTCCGCGAAGGGCGACTACTACCTCACCACCTCGTGGGCCCGTCCGTTCGTCGGCCTGGGCCTCGGCTTCTACCGCATCGGCGCGGCGTCGCAGTCCGTCGAGGCCGGCTCGGGGACGGCCTCGGTCGTCCAGTCGGCTGCGGCGTTCAAGGGGTTCGGCGCGGCCCCGCAGGTCGGCCTGAACCTCGGCGGCTTCCGCCTCGCCGCGACCTACCACGCCATCTTCGGCGGCGACCTGGTCATGGTCACCCAGGCGGTCGGCGCGCTGCCCGTGAAGACGAAGCTCGCGAAGAACTTCGTCGCGTTCGAGATCGGCGGCACGTTCGGCGGCGGTCGCCGCGACTGAGCCGCCTCGCGCGGCCCGCCGCGCGGAGCACGCAGGAACCGAAGGCCCCGTCGCCCTCCGCGGGCGGCGGGGCCTTCGTCTTTCGAGCGCGTACCGCAGCGGGGTGACGCCGGTCGAAACCCTCGGGTGAGGTCACACCTTGCGAGCGACGGGTGTGACGCCGACGGGGTAGGCCGCGCCGGATCCGGGAAGCGGCGTGCGCACTTCGTCTCGCGGCTCCCCCCGAAAGTCCGGTGTCTTCCGCGCGGCTGCGCGCTTCGGGCTCATGGCGTTCCGACCCGGCCGCCACCGCTCAACCGCGGGATCTCACGGGCCCTTCACGTGGCGTACGGGTTGCGTAGTCCCCATGACGAGACGCACGCCCGGGGGGAACGCCGGCCGACGTCGGGAGCTCAACGCAGCCCGGAGGACGACGATGAACGCCAGCCTGATCCTGACGAAGAAGACGCTCCTCGCAGTCGTCGCGGCCGCGCTCGCCGCGTGCGATCCGGCGCCCTACGAGGTCGCGCCGCCCCCGTCGGGCCCGGCGGAGCTCCGCATCCACGCCGCCGGCGTCGCGGGCGCCGCGGCCCTGCGGGCCCAGGCCGGCGACGCCGTCGTCGAGCTCGGACCCGACGACGACGGGCACTACGTCGGCACGATCTCCGTACCCGCGGGCGAGCAGCACCTCACCATTCGCGCCTACGCGGACGAGGACGGCGACGGCGCCCCGGAGGTCATCGCCGAGGACTCGACGGTGGTCGACGCGAAGGCCGCGGTGCGCTCCGCCGTGTTTGCCCGGCTCCACCGTGGCGCCGCGTTGATCAAGTCGCTGTCGCTGGCGCGTCAGGATCCCCGGGTCGGCGAGCGCGTGCCCTTCTCCGTGGTGCGAGTCCTCATGCCGGACGAGACGCCTGGCTGGGTCGACTGGGCCTCCGCGACGTGCGGCATGGACCTCGAGTTCGTCGATCGCGCCAAGACCCGCGGCTGGATCACGTTCCGGCAGGACGGCCGCTGCTCGTTCATGGTCTGGACCTTCGGCCCCGACCTCGACACCTCCTACGAGGAGTTCGAGGTGACGGTGGACGTCCTCGCCGCGCGCGCCGACTAGAGGTCTAGGGTCGCTCCCGCGGCCTGGCTCGCGGACCGGGGACCACCCGGTCCGCGATGAGCTCGGCGACGTGGCGGGCGCGGACGCCGTCGCCGGCGCGGTCGAGCCCGCCGCCGATCTGCATCGCGCAGCCGGGGCAGTCGGTCGCGACGGTCGCGGCGCCGGTCTTCCGGACGTTCTCGAGCTTCCGCGCGAGGATGGGCCGGCTGATCTCGGGGAACCTGAGCGAGTAGCTCCCGCCCATCCCGCAGCAGGCGTCGCTCTCCGGGAGCTCGACGAGCGCGTGGCCGGCGCCGCGGAGCAGCCGGCGCGGCGCCTCGTGCGTGCCGAGCTTCCGCTTCTGGTGGCACGAGTCGTGGAACGTGACCGCCTCGCCCGGAGGGGCGGCGCCCGGCGCGAGCGCGAGCCGTCCGTCGGCGACGAGCTCGTCGACGAGCGACGAGAAGTCGCGAATCTTGGGACCGAGCGCCTCCGCGCGCGCGGCCCAGTCCGGGTGGCCCTGCGACCGGAGGGTCGTCGCGAGCTCGTGCTTCAGGGCCACCGTGCAGGTCGGGCACGCTGAGACGATCCAGCGCGCCCCGGCGCCCTCGAGCGCCTCGACGTTGTCCATCGCGTTCTTCGCCGCGACCTCCTGCGCCCCCGAGTAGCGCGCGGGCGCGCCGCAGCAGGTCTGGCCCTCCGGGAAGACCACCCGGACGCCGGCGGCGCCGAGCGTCCGCACCACCGCCTCCCCGACGCCGGGGTAGGCGAAGTCGATGAGGCACCCGGCGTAGAAGGCGGCGACGTCCACCGCCTCCGCCGGCTGCGGGAGGCGCGGGAAGCGGTCGCGCAGCGGCTCGTCGGCGATCGCCGGGAGGGACCGGTCCCGGGTCATCCCGGAGAGGAAGAGCGGGAGGTGGCGGATCATGCCCGCCTTCGCGAACGGCCGCTGCGCCTTCGCGGCGGCGCGGAGCATCCCGTGGAAGAGCCGCCGGTCGTTCACGATCCGGAAGGCCGTCTTCTGGAGGAAGGGCTGGCCCCGCTCGCGGGCGAGCTTCGCGCGCAGCTCGACGATGAGCCCCGGGATGTCGATGCGGGTCGGGCAGACCTCGGTGCACGCGCCGCACTGGATGCAGAGCGACTGGATCCCGTCCGACGCCTCGAGCGCGTCGAACCAGGCGGCCAGGATGGCGCCGATCCCGCCGGTGTAGACGCCGCCGAACACGTGGCCGCCGAGGAGCCGGTAGACCGGGCACACGTTCACGCAGGACGCGCAGCGGATGCAGCGGAGCGCCTGGGAGAAGGAGGGGTCCTTCGCCATCGCGGTGCGCCGGTGGTCGAGCAGGACGACGTGCAGCTCCTTCGGCGCGCCGTCCGGGCCGGGCGCCGGGCCGGTGAACATCGACACGTAGCTCGTGAGGAGCTGGCCCGTCGCGCTCCGCGGCAGCGCGCGGAGGATGGGCTCGACGTCGGAGAAGCGCTCGACGAGCTTCTCGATCCCGACGACCGCGACGTGGACCGGCGGGAGCGTCGAGACGAGCCGGGCGTTCCCCTCGTTCGTGACGACGACGAGCGTGCCGGTCTCGGCGACCGCCACGTTCGCGCCGGTGATGCCGAGCTCCGCGCCGAGGAACTTCTCCCGCAGCTCGCGCCGGGCGACCGCGACGAGCCCGGAGATGTCGGGCGGGAGGGTCTCCTTCACCTCCTTCGAGAAGAGCTCCGCGACCTGCTCCTTCGACATGTGGATCGCGGGCATGACCATGTGCGACGGCCGCTGCTTCGCGAGCTGGACGATCCACTCGCCGAGGTCGGTCTCGGCGACCGCGATCCCCTCCCGCTCGAGGTACGCGTTGAGGTGGAGCTCATCGGTCGCCATCGACTTCGACTTCGCGATCCGGCGCACGCCGCGCTCCCGGCAGAGCCGGAGCACGTAGCGCCGCGCCTCCTCGGGGTCGGAGGTCCGGAACACGCGCGCGCCCGCCTTCGTCGCCTCCGCCTCGAAGCGCTCGGCGAGCTCCTCGAGCCGGGCGGCGGCGCGCCCCTTCACCGCGACGACGACGAGCTTCCGCGGGCCGTGCACGCCGATGGTGAGGACCCGCTCGATGTCGGCGGTCCGGCTCGGCCCGGTGACGCAGGCGAGGTACCGCGCGCGCCGCGGGTCGACGCGCGTGAGCAGGCACTCGAGGTCGGGCAGGAGCGCCGTCAGCCGGAAGAGCGCGACGTGCGTCTCCGGCAGGGTGGAGACGAGCCGCAGGCGCGGATCGGTCGCGTCCTGGGCGAGGGTGCCCGTCTCCGCGAGCGCCCAGTCGAACTCCGAGACGCCGACGCGGGCGTCGGCGGCGCGCGCCCGGGTGACGTCGAACGACAGGCCGGGGAAGCGCCGGACGAGCGCGCCGGGGTCGAGGGCTCCCTGGAGGATCGGGCCCTCGCACCACACTGCGCGCCCGCCCGGCGCGTCCACGACGTCCTCGCGCGCGAGGACGGACACCACCGCCTCGACCGCCGCCGCCGGGGAGGGCACCCGGAGGAGCTCGGCGCTCACCGCCTCCGCCCTCGTCCGGAACAGGTCGAGCATGGTCCGCCTCGCGCGCTCGGGGTTAGCCGGGGATCATCCAGGTGAACCAGTACGCCTGCGCCAGGACCACCAGGCCGACGAGGCACGCGAGGGCGAGCGAGTGCCAGAAGACGTAGCGGAGGATGGTGCCCTCCTGCCCGTCCTGGCCGGTCGCGACCGAGGCGACGACGATGGACTGCGCGTCGATCATCTTCCCCATGACGCCGCCCGAGCTGTTCGAGGCGGCGGCGAGGATGGGGCTCATCCCGATCTGCTGTGCGGACACGACCTGCAGGTTCCCGAACAGCACGTTGGACGAGGTGTCCGAGCCGGTGAGCGCGACCCCGAGCCAGCCGAGCAGCGGCGAGAAGAAGGGGAAGAGGAAGCCCGTCGAGGCGAAGGCGAGCCCCATCGTCGAGTCGGACCCCGAGTAGCGCGTCGTGAAGCCGAGGGCGAGCATCGCCGCGATGGTGAGGAGCGAGTAGCG
>JAHWYA010000171.1 GCA_020028115.1 Anaeromyxobacter sp. | reverse complement strand
GTCCTAGCTCTTGGCCCGCTCGAAGTGCACGACGTCGACGAGGACCGTCGCGGCGAACACGAGCACCTTCAGCTCCGGCTCGAGGTTCGCGAGCTCGACGCCGAAGTTGTCGGCGTCGGTGAACAGCTCCTTGCCCCAGCCGCTCCAGCGCTTCCGGATGGCGCCGCGCGTCTGGTCGCGCACGCGGATCTCGAACGTCCACGGCTTCAGGATGGGGCCGAACAGCTCCGCGACGACCTGCCCGCGGCCGTCCTCGACGTGGTAGATGCGCCGGATCCAGCTCCACTTCTTCTGGATCGCGCCCGCGAGCGTGCCGTCGGCGCGGTGCACCTCGAGGCGGTGGAAGATGAAGCGGAACGGCCGCGTGAGCCGCAGCCACACCTGCGCCCCCGCCGGATCCGTCACCGACGCGGTGAACGGGCGGGACGGGCCGAGGAACACGCGCTTCAGGAAGGAGAGGAACCCGGAGCCCTCCTCGCGGACGCGCAGCACGGGCTGCTGCGTCTGGTCGAAGACCTCGTACTGGTTCTTCATCTCGAACGAGAGGAGGATCTCCATCCACCGCTTGCGCTGGCGGACCGTCAGCCGCTGGAAGCTCGCGAACGACTCCGCGAGGCGGCGATCGCCGGGAGGTGTGAGCGCGGTCTGGTTCAAGGCGTTCCCTCGCGAGTGACGGGGTCTGATCGGGTCCGACCCCCGCGAGGGTGTCACGCTGCGTGCGGAGCGGCAAGCGGTGCCGCTCGGCACCGCGTCCCACTTCAGCGCACCGGGTCACGCGCGAGGCCGCGCCGCCCCGAGCACCGGCGCGACGAGGTCGTGGAAGAGCGCGTCCACCTCCTCCGGAGCGGTCGCGCTCCTCGCCTCCAGCGACCACGTCAGGAGTTCGATGAACGCGCCGGCGACGAAGGCGATCACGGCATCCGTCCGCCTTCCGGCGGCGAGCACGCCGGCGAGATCCTCGCGCACCAGGCCGAAGACGAGATCGCGGAACCTGCGCTGCACGACGAGCCCGCTCTTCTTGCCGAAGAGCGCGAGGAACAGCCGCCGCTGCTCGTGCGCGTGCTCGATCAGGCCGCGCGAGAATCCGAGCGGGCCCGGCCGGCCGGAGGCCGCGAGCTGGGCGCGCAGCGCCGAGCGGAGATCCTCGAACCCGCCGACCAAGAGCTCCTCCTTGTCGGCGAAGTGCGTGTAGAAGGTCGACCGCCCCACGTCGGCGCGGTCGCAGACGTCCTGCACGCTGAACGCCTCCCAGCCTCGATCGAGGATCAGCGCCACGAGCGCCTCGCGGAGCGCCCGGCGCGTGCGCTGGACCCGCCTGTCGGACGTGCTGGGGAGCTTCGTGCCCATGTCGGGTCTCCGTTCCCGGACAGTTCGCCGGCCGGTGTCCGTTACCGGCCACTCGCGCCGGCGCTGTCGATTGCGACCGCCGCCCGGCTCCCAATAATGGACATCATGTCCATTAACGAACGAGGTGTCTACATGATCGAGCTCCGCAGCGTCACGAAGCAGTACCGCGCCGACGGCGGCGGCTTCACCGCCCTCCGCGACGTCGACCTCCGCATCGCCGCGGGGGAGTTCGTCGCGGTGGTGGGAAAGTCCGGGAGCGGCAAGTCGACGCTCCTCAACCTCGTCGCCGGCATCGACCGGCCCACCGCGGGCGAGGTCCGCGTCGCGGGGACGGCGCTCGGCGGGCTCGACGAGAGCCTGCTCGCCGCCTGGCGCGGCCGGAACGTGGGCGTCGTGTTCCAGTTCTTCCAGCTCCTGCCGACGCTCACGGTCCTCGAGAACACCACGCTGCCCATGGATCTCTGCTCGACGCGTTCTCCGCGGGCCGCCCGCGCGCGGGCGATGGAGCTGCTCGAGCAGGTCGGGATCGCCGACCAGGCCGGGAAGCTCCCCTCCGGACTCTCGGGTGGCCAGCAGCAACGCGCGGCGATCGCCAGGGCGCTCGCCAACGATCCGCCGGTCCTGGTCGCCGACGAGCCGACCGGGAACCTCGACTCCCGCACCGCGGCGGCCGTGCTCGACCTCCTCGCCGCGACGGCGGGCCAGGGCAGGACCGTCCTCATGGTCACGCACGAGCGCGACGTGGTCGGCCTGGTCGACCGCGTGGTGACCCTGGCGGACGGCAGCGTCGAGCGCGACGTTCGAACGCCGGGCGCGCGCGCGGAGGTGTCCCATGGCTAGCCCACGCTGGACGAAGCTCGTCCGCGACGTCCGGTCCGAGCGGGGCCGCCTCGC
Source organism: Anaeromyxobacter sp. (assembly GCA_020028115.1). GTDB lineage: Bacteria > Myxococcota > Myxococcia > Myxococcales > Anaeromyxobacteraceae > Anaeromyxobacter. The sequence goes on along the minus strand of JAHWYA010000171.1, from coordinate 3,212 downwards.
GCTCATGATCGCCGCAATCGCGGTGAGCCTGGCAGGCGTCGGCGGGGTACTCGGGGGATACGCGGTCCTCACGCGCGAGATCGCGGCCAACTACCTGGGCACGCATCCCGCGGTCGCGACCCTCGAGCTCGAGGACGGCGCCGACGCGGCGCTCGTCGACGCGGTCCGACGGCTTCCCGGCGTGGCGGACGCGGAGGCGCGCGACGTGATCGTCGCGCGCGTGCGCGTCGGCGGCGACTGGCGCCGCATGCTCCTGTTCGTCGTCGACGACTTCGGCGACGTCCGCCTGAACCGGTTCCGGCGCGAGCGCGGCGCGTGGCCGCCGCCGGACGGCACGATGCTCGTCGAGCGGAGCGCGATCTCGATGCTCGAGCGGGACGTGGGCGGGTCCGTCACGGTGAAGACCCCGCGCGGCGCCCCGACGGAGGTTGCCATCAGCGGCATCGTCCACGATCCCGGCCTCGCCCCCGCGTGGCAGGAGCGGTCGGGCTACGGCTACGTCACGCGCGCCACGCTCGCCCGCCTCGGGGAGCCCCCGATGCTCGGCGAACTCCGCATCGCCCTCGCGCCGGAGGCCTCCAGCGCCGGCGAGATCGAGGCCCGCGCGGAGGAGGTGGCGCGCTGGCTCGCCGGGCGGGGTCACGCGGTCCGCGAGATCCGCGTCCCGCCCCCCCACCAGCATCCGCACCAGCGGCAGATGGTGACCGTGCTCGTCATGCTGCTCGCGTTCGCGGCGATGGCGCTCGTCCTCTCCGCCGTCCTCGTCGCGACGTCGCTCGCCTCCCTGCTCGCGAGGCAGCTGCGCGAGATCGGGGTCATGAAGACGCTCGGCGCCACGGCCTCGCAGATCGCCGGGCTCTACGCCACGCTCGTCGGCGCCGTGGGCGCCGCGGCGGTGCTCGTCGCCGCGCCCCTCGGGGTCCTCGGAACCCGCGTGCTCACCGGGGCGGTGTCGCGGCTCCTGAACCTGACGATCACGAGCGACGCGATCCCGCGGTGGGTCTTCGCGATCCAGGCCGCCGCCGGCGTCGCCGTGCCGCTCCTGGTGGCGGCGATCCCGATCCGGCGCGGCGCCCGCCAGACCGTCCGCCAGGCGATCGACGATCACGGTGCGTCGCCCGACGCTCCCCGCGCGTGGTCCTCGACCTTGCCGCTCCCGCTGAGGACTGCGCTCCGGCGCCCGGCGCGGCTCGCGCTGACCCTCGGTCTCCTCGCGGCCGGCGGCGCGATGGCCATGACGGCCTACCAGGTCAAGCGCGGGTGGGACGCGAGCGTCGCCAAGGTCTACGAGACCCGCAGCTACGACGTCGAGGTGGTCCTGTCCGCGCCCGCGTCCAGGGAGCTCGTGGAGCGGCTCGAGCGGGTCCGCGGCGTGCGCGCCGCGGAAGGGTGGGGCTACGCTCCCGCGGCGTTCACCCGCCCCGGCGCAGTCGACGTCGTGCGGACGTATCCGGACCGCGGGCACGGCTCGCTCGTCGCGATGGGGCCACCGCCGGGGACGCAGCTCGTCCGGTTCCCGCTCCGGGCGGGACGCTGGCTCGCCGCGGAGGACGGCGGCACGAATGCGGTCGTGCTGAACCACGCCGCGCTCGCGCAGGCGCCTGGGCTGCGGGTGGGTGACGAGGTGCGCCTGTCGCTCGACGGGAGGCCCTCGGCGTGGCGACTCATCGGTGTCGTGGAGGAGATCGGCGCAGCGGGCGTCGCCTTCGTCGCCGACGCGGCGTTCGCCCGCGCCGCGGGCACGGCCGGGGGAGTGCGGATGTTGCGCATCGCGAGCACCGCACGATCCGGCGAGGAGCGGTCCGGGATCATTCGCGACCTCGACCGGGTGCTCGAGGCCGAAGGTGCGCCGGTGGAGTCGATCCTGCCCCTCGCGGAGCTCCGCACCGCGATGGGGGACCACGTCCTCGTCCTCGTCCGGCTCCTCGTGGCGATGGCCGCCATCCTGGGCGCCGTCGGCGTGCTCGGTCTCGTCTCGGCGATGGGCGTGAGCGTCGTGGAGCGCACCCGCGAGCTCGCGATCCTGAAGACCCTCGGCGCGGCCCCGGCCCGGATCGGGCGGATGCTCCTGTACGAGGGGCTCACCATCGCGGCGCTGAGCTACGTCGCCGGTTGCGCGCTGTCCGTGCCGCTCACCATGCTCGTCGGCGGGATCGTCGGGAACCTCGGCTTCCTCGCGCCGCTCCCCCTCGTCCTCTCGCCGGCGGCGGCCGTCGTGTGGCTCGTCCTCGGCGCCGTCGCGACGTTCGCGGCGACGCTCGTCCCGGCGCGGCGCGCGTCGGCTCTCGTCATCCGGGAGGCGCTCGGGCGCACGTGACGGACCCGCCGCGGGCGCCGGTCCTACTTCAGCGCACCGGCGCCCGCCGAGGCGTCGCCGACCGCCCGCGCGACCGCCGAGACCACCACCACCGGGATCATCATCAGGCCCACCAGCGGGGCCGTGATCGCGAGCCCGACGAGGATGCCGCTCGCCGCGAGAACCTGCCCGTGCGCCACCGATCCCCGAGGGATCACCTTCGATTCGTGCATGCCGTCCTCCCTTTGTTCGAGCGCGATGGTGCGCCGGACGGCGGAGGAGCGGGAGACGCGAGAACGGATGGCGCATCAGCGGGCGTGATGGTTGGAGCGGGCGGGCGCTCGGGCCATGATGCGGGCGTGCCTCCCCCAGCCGTCGAGCGCGAGCTCCTGCTGACGCACCACGCCCGCGGGTTCCGGGCCGTCGTCCGCACCCGCGTCGGCCGCGGCTGGCGCGTGTTCGCCGCGGTCGCGGCGGTGGTCTGGGCGGTGATGCTCTTCCTCGCCTGGCGGACGCTGCGCGATCCCGAGACGCCGCCCGCCGGCGTCGCGTTCATGGCGTTCTGGATCGCCAACTTCGCCGTGAGCGGGCCCGTCGCGCTCTACTGGATCCTGTCGTCGCGGGGCGGGCGCGAGCTGATCGAGCTCGCCGGCCGCGAGCTCGTCGTCCGGCGCGCCGCCGGGCTGCGCGAGCCCAGCCGGTCGCTCGACGCCTCCCGCGTCGTCAACCTCCGCCGCGGCGACGGTCCGACGCACGTCGCCTTCGACCATGGGAGCGAGACGCTGCGCCTCGGCGAGGGGCTCTCGCCCGCCGACGCCGAGCGGCTCCTCGACGCGCTGCGGACGCGCACGGGCTGACGCGACTCCGGGACGCGCGTCAGGCCTGCGGCGCGGACGCGACGCGCGCGGCCTGGCGC
>JAHWYA010000170.1 GCA_020028115.1 Anaeromyxobacter sp. | reverse complement strand
GCGGAGGGCGCACGGTGGCCCAGCCCGGGTCCCCGGACTCCTCCGCCACGATCGCCTTGAGCGCGGGGATGACCGGGAGCTTCTCGATGACGCCGCGGACCGCGTTCACCTCCTCCTGCAGCCGGTCCGCGTCCGCGCCGCGCCAGCCCGCGAAGAGCCGCTCGATCGCGGCGGCGTTCACGTTGCCGGTCGCGGTGATGCAGCCGACGCCGCCCGCGCGGAGGTTCTCGAGGAGGAACCGCTCGCTCCCCACGAAGACGTCGAAGCCGCCCTTCGCGAAGAGGTCGAGCATCGTCCTCGTGTTCCCGAAGTCGCCGGAGCTGTCCTTCATCCCCGCGACGGTGCGCGGGTACGCGGCGAGGAGCCGCTCGACGAGCTTCGGGCCGATGGGGACCTGGGCGACGGGCGGGATGTGGTACAGGTACACCCTCAGTCGAACGTCGCCGACCCGCTCGATCACCTCGGCGAACCCGCGGAACAGGCCGTCCTCGCTCACCCCCTTGTAGTAGAAGGGCGGCAGCATCAGCACGCCCGCGCAGCCGCGCCGGACCGCGTGCGCGGTGAGCCGGACGCTGTCCGGGAGGGCGCAGCACCCCGTCCCCGGCATGAGCCGGTCGGCCGGGATCCCCTCCGCGAGGAGCGCGTCGAGGAGCGCCTCCCGCTCGCCCACCGACATCGAGTTCGCCTCGCTCGTCGTGCCGAACGGGGCGAGCCCCGCGCAGCCGTGCTCGAGCAGCCACCGGCAGTGGCGCACGAACCGCCGCGCGTCCGGCGCGAGGTCCGCGCCGAAGGGCGTCAGCACCGGCGCGAACACCCCCTCGAGCCGCTTCCCGCTCCGCCCCGCGCCGCTCTCCTTCGCCATGACCTTCCACCTCCGGCCCGCCGCCGGTCCTCGCCGGCGTGGCCCGCTAGACGATCCCGCGCTCCCGCAGCGCGTCCACCTCGGCGTCCGCCATCCCGAGCAGCCCGACGAGCACCTCGCGCGTGTGCGCGCCGAGGTCCGGCGGCGGCGTGTCGTACCGCACCGGCGTCCGCGAGAGCCGGATCGGCGACGCCACGACCGGCACGGCGCCGCCCCGGGCGCGCGGGATCTCGACGCGCAGCCCGCGGTGGCGGACCTGCGGGTCCGCGAACACCTGCGAGAGGTCGTTGATCGGACCGCAGGGCACGTCCGCCGCCTCGAGCGCCGCGACCCAGTCCGACGTGGTCCGGCCCGCGAGGAGCGGTGCGAGCAGCCTCACGAGCTCGGCGCGCGCTCCGACCCGCGCCGCGTTCGTCGCGAACCGCGGGTCGCGCGCCAGCTCGGGCCGGCCCGCCACCTCGCAGAACCGCGCGAACTGCGCGTCGTTGCCGACCGCGAGCACGAGGTGCCCGTCGGAGGTGGCGAAGGCCTGGTACGGCACGATGGACGGGTGCGCGTTCCCGAGCCGCGGGGGCGGGACGCCGGTGACGAGGAAGCTCTCCGCCTGGTTCGCGAGCGTCGCGACCTGCACGTCGAGGAGCGAGAGGTCCACGTGCTGTCCCTCGCCCGTCCGGTCGCGGTGGGCGAGCGCGGCGAGGACAGCGGTGGCCGCGTACATGCCGGTGAGGAGGTCGGTGAGGGCGACGCCGACCTTCACCGGCCCGCCGCCAGGCGCGCCGTCCGGCTCGCCCGTCACGCTCATGAGCCCGCCCATCGCCTGCACGAGGAAGTCGTAGCCGGGCCGGTCGCGGTAGGGACCGTCCTGCCCGAAGCCGCTGATGGAGCAGTACACGAGCCGCGGGTTCACGGCGGTGAGGTCCGGCCAGGCGAGGCCGTACCGCGCGAGCGCGCCGACCTTGTAGTTCTCGAGCACGACGTCCGCCCGCTCGGCGAGCCGGCGGACGATGGCCTGGCCCTCGGGGCGGGAGAGATCGACCGTCACCGAGCGCTTGCCCCGGTTCGTCGACGCGAAGTACGCGGCCGTCCGCGCGCCTTCGTCCCCGCCGGGGAGCCACGGGGGCCCCCACGCGCGCGTCTCGTCGCCGGTCCCCGGCCGCTCGACCTTGATGACCTCCGCGCCGAGGTCCGCGAGCACCTGGCTCGCCCACGGCCCCGCGAGGACGCGCGAGAGGTCGAGGACCCGGAGGTGCGAGAGGGCGGCGCTTCGCATCGCGCGATCATATTGCGATGATGCGGCGGGCCCCACCCCTTCCTTCCAGCGGAGCCCCGGAGCGGCGGCGATGGCGACACCTTCCAGGGACCTCACCGACTTCATGGCCTTCCAGGAGCTCCTCACGGACGAGGAGCGGATGGTGCGCGAGCAGGCGCGCCAGTTCGTGAACGCCGAGGTCTTGCCCATCATCGAGAAGCACGCCCAGGAGCAGACGTTCCCGCGCCACCTCATCGGCAAGATGGGCGAGCTCGGCTTCTATGGGCCGACCCTGCCGCCGCGCTACGGCTGCGCCGGCCTGACGAACGTCGCGTACGGCCTCCTCATGTACGAGCTCGAGCGCGGCGACTCCGGGATCCGCTCGTTCGCGTCGGTGCAGGGCTCGCTCGTCATGTTCCCGATCCACGCGTACGGGAGCGAGGCGCAGAAGGACCACTGGCTCCCGCGGCTCGCCCGCGGCGAGGCGGTCGGGTGCTTCGGGCTCACCGAGCCGGACTTCGGCTCGAACCCCGCCGGCATGCGGACCCGCGCCGTGCGGGAGGCGGGCGGCAAGTGGCGCCTCAACGGCGCGAAGATGTGGATCACGAACGGCTCGCTCGCGGACGTCGCGGTGGTGTGGGCGCAGACCGACGACGGGATCCGCGGCTTCCTCGTCGAGCGCGGCACGCCCGGGTTCTCCGCGCCGGAGATGAAGGGGAAGTGGTCGCTCCGCGCGTCCGTCACCTCCGAGCTCGTCCTCGAGGACGTCGTCGTGGACGAGGAGCGGAGCCTCCTCCCCGGCGTGAGGGGGCTGAAGGGCCCGCTCTCGTGCCTCACGCAGGCGCGCTTCGGGATCGCGTGGGGGGTCCTGGGCGCCGCCGACGCCTGCTACCAGTGCGCCCTCGACTACGCGAAGGAGCGGATCCAGTTCGACCGCCCGATCGCCTCGTTCCAGCTCCAGCAGGAGAAGCTCGCGCGCATGGTGACGATGCTCACGCACGGGCAGCTCCTCGCGCTCCGGCTCGGGCGGCTCAAGGACGAGAAGAAGTACAAGCCCGAGCAGGTCTCGATGGCGAAGATGAGCAACGTCGCCGCGGCGCGAGAGATCGCGTCCATCGCCCGGACCGTGCTCGGCGCGAACGGGATCCTCGGCGAGTACCCGGTCATGAGGCACATGGCGAACCTCGAGTCGGTCTACACGTACGAGGGGACGCACGACATGCACCTGCTCGTGATCGGCCAGGCGGTGACGGGGATCCAGGCGTTCAGATAGGCACCGGGAACCGCGAAACGTGGACGTGGACGTGGACGTGGTCGTGGTCGTGGTCGTGGACGTGGTCGTGGACCCTCAGGAACCGTCCACGTCCACGTCGAGGTCCACGTCCACGTCCACGACTAGGCGACCTTCGTCGCGCTCGTAGCCGGTAGCGCCCCCACCACCGACGGCACGGTCGCCCCCTCGGATATCCGACGGGGGACACCCGAATTTTCGAGGTCTCACCGAACCGAGAGTAGTTTGACGGCAAACGACGCGCACTCGTAACATCCCGCAATCATTCGGTTACGCGCTGCGGCATGTCCCATGCTCATGGGACACGCTCGGTCGCCCGTCCGGGGGACTCACCCTCGGCCACTGGATCGACCGTTCACCAGCCAACGAAGGAAACCGAATGAACCGAGTCACGAACACCTTCCTGCTGGCCGCGCTGATCGCCGGCCTCAGCGGCACCGGCTGTGGCACCGAGACGAACCCGACCTCCGGCGCGGGCACGTCCGCGGCCGTCGCCTCCGCGGCTCGCGAGATGGAGAGCCGCGACGGGGACGACCGGGACGACGACGACCGCGACGGCCGCGACGACGAGCGGGTCTCCTACTTCATGAAGGTGCTGAACGAGCTGCGCGCCGTCCCGGGCCTGGCCCCGCTCTTCGAGCGTCACCGCGTACCGGATCCGATCCGATATGACGAGAGCGCGTACGGCCTCGTCTCGCTGCTGCGGGCGGTCCGGATCAGCCTCGCGAACGGCACGGTCACGATCACGAATCGTCAGACGGGCGGCGTCATCTACGCCGCGCCGCTCGCGGACCTCTCCTCCGGCACATTCCATCCGGAGAACATGCCGGGCTCGACCACCCCGCCGGCGGCGACCTGCACGTCGTTCTCCTACTCGGGTTGGGCCGCCTGCCAGCCCAACAACACCCAGTCGCGCACGGTCCTGACCTCGTCGCCGTCCGGCTGCACCGGCGGCTCGCCCGTCACCTCCCAGGCCTGCACCTACGTGCCCCCGCCCCCACCGACACCGGCAACCTGCACGTCGTTTTCCTACTCGGCCTGGGCCGCCTGCCAGAGCAACAACACCCAGACGCGCACGGTCCTGACCTCCTCGCCGTCCGGCTGTACCGGCGGCTCGCCCGTCACCTCCCAGGCCTGCACCTACGTGCCGCCCGCCTGCACGTACACGTACTCCGCGTGGAGCGCGTGCTCGTCGAGCGGCACGCAGACGCGGACCGTCGTGTCCTCGTCGCCCGCCGGCTGCGCCGGCACGCCGGTCCTGTCGCAGTCGTGCACGCCCCCGCCGCCCCCGCCTACCGCCTGCGGGACCTGCCACGCGATCCCGCCGGCGACCGGCAAGCACGCTTTCCACGGATCGCTCGCGACGTGCGGCACCTGCCACGGGACGGGCTACAGCTCGACGGCGGTGAACTCGGCGACCCACCCGAACGGCGTCGTCAACGTGGCGTCCACGCCGGGGTACGACTCGAGCACCGGCACGTGCGCGAACTCGTGCCACGGCTCGAAGACCTGGTAGCCGGATCGTAGCTCGCTGCACGGGGCGCCCTGCCGCGAGGCGGGGCGCCCCTTTCCTTTGCACGCCCTACGCTGCGCCGGCGCCGCTCGCCGCGTCCGCACCGGCGGCGAGGACCGGCGGCACCGGCACGCCCAGCGACGCCGCGATCGCGCGGAGCAGGTCGGCCTCGCCGTGGAGCACGCGGCCGTCGAAGAGCGCCGCCGCGGCGCACGCCTCGACGAGCCGGGCCTTCACGGGCGGGACGGCGCCGTCGAGCCGGTCGAGCGCCGCGTCGAGCCGCCGCGCGCCGATCCGGTCGCGCGGCAGCACCCGCCACCCTCCACGGATCCCGAGCACGACGAGGGCGGTGTCGAGGGCGGCCTGCGCCGCCACCTCTTCCCGCGTCCCCGCCCACGCGAGCGTCGAGAGGACGTCGAGCACGTCGACCTGGACCTCGTCGAGGTTCGCGAGCCGCGCCGGGCGGGCCGCTCCCGCGCGCCGGGCGAGCCGGCGGCGAACGATCCGGAGCACCGCCCACTCGAACACGCCCGTCCGCGACGCG
>JAHWYA010000169.1 GCA_020028115.1 Anaeromyxobacter sp. | reverse complement strand
GTCCCGGAGCGCCGCCTCGTGCGCCTCGAGCGCCGCGGCGAGCGCGCGGAGGCGCGCCGCGGGTCCGCCCTCGAGCCGGCTCGCCGCCGCGCGCGCCTGGTCGGCGTCGACCTCGGCGCGGCGCAGCTCCGACAGCGCCGCCGCGAGGGAGCCCGCGAGCCCGCCGTCGACCGCGAGGTCCGCGAACGGACCGCCCGCGGCGCGACCGGCCCGGACGGCGAGGAGCCGCTCCGCGAGCGGCGAGAGCACCGGCCGGCGATCGCCGGACGCCGCGAGGATGTCGGGGACGAGGCGATCGAGCGTCGCCACCGCCGGGCCGAAGAGGATCCCGCCCTGCGCGTCGCACAGGCGGCGCGCTCCCCTCGCCGCGGCGAGCGGCGTCGCGACGATGCAGAGGGCGGACACGGCGCGGACGATAAGCCCGCGGGCTGACACGAGATCCCGCGGGGGGATGAGCCAGGGACAGCAGACCCGCAGACCGCAGACCGCAGCCGCTGACCGCGGGCGGCGGATGCGGTCCGCGGATGCGGACCGCGGACCGCGGATGCGGATGCGGATGCGGATGCGGATGCGGACCGCGGATGCGGATGCGGACCGCGGTCCGCGTCCGGTTCGAGCCTCGCTGCGGGGGTCACTCCTCGCGGTAGACCGCGAGGGACCCCTCGTTCTCCCAGACCTCGACCTTCGAGACGCGCACCCGGCCGCCCTCGCGCCCGGCGAGCGCCCGGTTGGCCTCCGTATAGAAGAAGCGGGCGAGCAGCTCGGCGGTCGTGTTCTCGCGATCGAACGGTGGGATCTCGTTCACGTTCTGGTGATCGAACCGCCCGCCGATCTCGGCGACGAGCGCCTGGAGGTCCGCGAAGTCGATGACCATCCCGATCGCGTTCAGCTCGGACGAGCGGGCGTGGACGCGGACGCGCCAGTTGTGTCCGTGGAGCCGCTCGCACTTGCCGCCGTGGAAGCGGATCTGGTGCGCGGCGCTGAAGACGAAGTCCTTCGAGATCTCGAAGACGGGCACGGCCATGCGGGGGGGCAATATAGCCGCGGTCGCGGCGGGACGCACCCGCGCGGTCGCGAGTCCTCCGGGCGCGCCGGGGCTCTCACCTCGCATGGGACACGGCCACGGCCCGCGAGGGAAGCACGGGAACCCCGCCGACCTCGAGGGGTACCTCGCGAAGCTCGAGGACCCGGAGCGGATCGCGTGGCAGAAGCCGGACGAGGTGGTCGCGGCGCTCGGGCTGCGCCAGGGCGACGTCGCGTGCGACCTCGGCGTCGGCCCGGGCTACTTCGCGCTGCGGATCGCGCGCGCGGTCGGCCCCGCCGGGCGCGTCCACGCGATCGACGTCGAGCCGCGCATGCTCGACGTCCTCGCCCGGCGCGCCGCGGACGCAGGCCTCGCCAACCTCCGGCCGGTCCTCGGCCACGAGGGCGAGGTCGGGCTGCCTCCCGAGCCGTGCGCCGCGATCCTGACCGTGAACACGTTCCACCACCTCCCGGACCGGCCCGGGGCGCTCGCACGGCTCGCGGCGCGGCTCGCTCCGGGGGGCCGGCTCGCGGTCGTGGACTTCCACGCCGGGGAGCTTCCGGTCGGGCCGCCGCCGGAGCACAAGGTCTCGCGCGAGGGGTTCCTCGCCGACGCCCGCACGGCGGGGCTCGAGATCGTCCGGGAGGAGACCTTCCTCCCGTACCAGTGGTTCTTCCTGGTGTCGGGCCGCTCGGACCGCTAACGCGTCTCGCCGTGGCCGGCGAGGAAGTCGCGGCGCAGGACGAGCCGCCGGCCGGTCACGACGACGTGGCCGCGGCGGGCGAGGTCCGAGAGCGCGCGCGAGACCGTCTCGCGGCTCGTCCCGATCATCGCGGCGATCTCCGCCTGCGTCGGGCGCTGCCGGAGGACGACGCCGTCTTCCGTCTCCTCGCCCTCGGCGGCGGCCAGCTCGCGGAGCTTCCCCGCGAGCCGCCCGTAGACGTCGAGGAGCGCGAGGTTCCCGATCACCGAGTCCGCGCGCCGCAGGCGGCGCGAGAGCTCCGTGAGGATGCGCAGCGCCGACCGGGGGTGGCCCTCGATGTGCGCCTGGAAGTCGCGGCGGGAGAGGACGAGCAGGCGCGACCGCTCGTCGGCGATCACCGTGGCCGAGCGCGGCTCGTTGTCGAGCAGGCTCATCTCCCCGAAGAAGTCGCCGGGCGTCTTGAAGATCGAGAGGATGATCTCGCGCCCCGAGTCGCCGTAGAGGACCACCTTCACCTTGCCGGACACGAGTACGAACAGCGCGTCGCCGGGGTCGTCCTGCGACACGATGACCGAGCCGTCCGGGTACTCCCGCGGCTCGGCCAGCCGCTCGAGCGCGGGGAGCGCGGTCGCGTCGAGATCCGCGAAGATCGACACGGCGCGGAGCAGGTTCCGCTCGCGCGCGGAGGTCCTCGGTTCCATACGGTGACCGACCGTAGAACGGCCCGCGTGGGGAATCAAGGCGGGCCGAGCAGCCGTCGCACCGCGCCCGCCGGATCCCCGCCCTCGAGCCACGCCCGGATGGCCGCGACGCCGCGCGCGCCCGCCGCCCTCACCTCCGGCGCGCGCTCCGCCGTGATGCCTCCGAGCGCTACGAGCGGCAGCCCGAGCCGCGCCGCCTCCCTGAGCGCCGCCACGCCCGCCGGCGGCCCGAAGCCGCGCTTCGACGGGGTGTCGTACACGGGGGAGAACGTCGCGTAGGACGCCCCGCCCTCGAGCGCGCGAGCGACGTCGTCCGCGGAGTGACACGAGACCCCGACGAGCGCGTCCGGCCCGAGGAGGCGCCGCGCGTCGGCGGGCGGCACCCCGGCGGCGGGCAGGTGCACGCCGTCCGCGCCGGCGGCGAGCGCGACGTCGAGCCGGTCGTTCACGAGGAGCCGCTGCCCCCGCGCGTGGCAGATCTCCCCGAGCGCCCGCGCGAGGACGAGGAGGTCGCGTCCGCCGAGATCCTTCTCGCGCAGGTGGACGGCCGCCGTCCCCGGCGGGAGGCCGGCGAGCGCCGCTGCGGCGCGCGCAGCCAGATCCGGGGCGAGGCGCCGGTCCGTGATCAGGTGGACAACCGGGAGGTCCAACTCTAAGCTCCGCTCGACGATCCTGTTCGAGAAGGAGCGACGTGTCGAGCGATCCGCGCAGCTTCCTCGAGTTCCTCGACCGGCAGCGCGAGAAGCACGCGGCGCGGTTCCCGGCGCTGAAGGTGGAGCAGGTCCTCGCGTTCATGGGGACGACGAGCTTCACCGGGACGTACGCCTCGTGCTCGATCCACCCGCTCCGCTCCATCGAGCGCGGCGGCGCGCCGCGCGAGCTCCGGATCGCCCTCGGCGGCACCCTCCCGCGCCCGCCCGTCCGCGGCGAGTGCGTGACGGTCCACATGACGCGCGTCGAGCGATACCAGGGCTACCAGGTGAAGACGCGCGCGCTCGCGCACGGGATGACCGAGGGTGACCTCTTCGACGCCGCCGCCGGCGGGCTCGTCGTGAAGGGCGCCCAGATCTTCACCGTCCACCACAGCCCGTACACGCTCCAGTTCTTCGAGAACGTGCCGTACGAGGAGGTGGCCGAGACGCTCGCCGGGCTGCGCTTCGCGCTCGTCGCGGTCGGCGAGACGGCGAACCTCTCGCCGCGGTTCGTCTTCCACCGCGAGGTGAAGGACGGGAAGGTCCTCCTGTTCCACGGGGACGGGCTGGCGCTCAAGACGTACATGAACGTGCGCCAGAACAAGTGCGAGACGCGGCTGGTCGTCGACCTCGACGACTTCACCGGGTTCTCGCTGCGCGGCGCGGTCGAGGAGTTCGCGCCGCACCAGCACCCCGAGGCCTACGAGCGGATCTGCCAGGGGTTCCAGGCGGGCGGCTGGGGGAAGCCGTCGCGCGTCTTCCGCTTCGCCCCCGAGTCCTTCGAGCCGATCGCGCCGCGGCCGTAGGCGTCCATCAGGAGTCGCCGTCGCGGTCGAGCCCCGGCTCCGCGCGCCGAGGCTCGGCCGTACCGTCGTGTCCCCGGGGGCTACGTCCCGATGAGGCCGGTCATCGGCGACGAGGCCGCCGCGTGGAGCTTCATCGGGATGCGGCCGGCGAGGAAGGCCTTGCGCCCCGCCTCGACGCCCGCGCGCATCGCCTCGGCCATGAGGACCGGGTCCTTCGCCTCCGCGATGGCCGTGTTCATGAGGACCGCGACCGCGCCGAGCTCCATCGCGAGCGCGGCGTCGCTCGCCGTGCCGACGCCGGCGTCGACGAGCACCGGGATCTTCACGGTCTCCATGATGATCCGGAGGTTGTAGGGGTTGCGGATGCCGAGCCCCGATCCGATCGGCGCGCCGAGCGGCATCACCGCCGCGCAGCCCGCGTCCTCGAGCTTCTTCGCGGTCACCGGATCGTCGTTCGTGTACGGGAGGACCGTGAAGCCCTCCTTCGCGAGGACGCGCGACGCCTCGACGAGCCCCTCCACGTCCGGGAAGAGCGTACGCCGGTCGCCGATGACCTCGAGCTTCACGAGGTCGCCCATCTCGAGCTCCCGGCCGAGGCGCGCGGTGCGGATCGCCTCGTCCGCGGTGAAGCAGGCGGCCGTGTTGGGGAGGAGTTTCATCCCCTTCGGGATCCACTCGAGGAGCGACTCCGCGCCCTTCTTCGAGAGGTCGAGCCGCCGGACGGCGACCGTCACCACCTCGGCGCCGGACGCGACGAGCGCCCGCTGCATCGTCGGGAAGTCGGGGTACTTGCCCGTCCCGACGAGGAGCCGGCTCGTGAACGCGTGCTTGCCGATGCTCCAGCCGTCCGCCATGGCCTACCCTCCTCCGACGAACGCGACGATCTCGATGGAGTCGCCCGGACCGAGCCGGTGCGCCTCGTACCGGTCCTTCGTGACGACCGTCTCGTTCACCTCGACCGCGACGCGGGGCGCCTTCACCCCGAGGTGCACGAGCAGGCCGGACACCGTGGTGCCGTCGGGGATCTCGCGGAGCTCGCCGTTGAGCCTCACCTGCATGATGGACGGGTGACATAGCAACGCGCGCCCGCACGGTCAAACCGCGCCGGGCGCGGGCGAGGCGCGCTAGGATCCCCGCGATGCCCGCGCCACGCGACCTGTCGATCCGCCCGCTCGGCCTGGGCGAGGTCATCGATCGGTCCATCGCGCTCACCCGGCGGCACTTCCGGGCGCTCTTCGCCGCGATGCTCGTCATCGAGGCGCCCGCGCTCGCGCTCGGACGGCTGCAGCAGGCACGGGCGGCCGACGTGCTGGGCCTCCTCGCGGATCCCGTCCGGGCGGCCGCGGCCCTGCCGTCGCTCGCCGCCTTCTTCGTCGGCGTCCTCGGGATCCTGCTCGTCCTGCAGCTCGCCGCGACCGCCGTCGCCACGGCGATCGTCGCCCCCTCCCTCGACCCGTCGGCCGGCGGCGGTCCTCCGCTCGGACGTCGCGCCGTCGCGGTCGCGACCGCGACGCTGGTCGAGGTCATCGCGCTGCTC
>JAHWYA010000168.1 GCA_020028115.1 Anaeromyxobacter sp. | reverse complement strand
ACCCGCAGCTCGATCCGCGGCAGGCCGCGTTCGCGCGCGCCTACTTCGACGAGATGGTGATGCCGGTCCTGACGCCGCTCGCGTTCGATCCCGGCCGGCCGTTCCCGCACATCTCGAACCTCAGCCTCAACCTCGCGATCATCGTCGAGGACGCGGGGGTCGAGCGGTTCGCCCGCATCAAGGTGCCGAGCACGCTGCCGCGGCTCGTGCCCCTGGGCCGCGGCGCGGGCGGCGTCGACGTCTCCGGCGGCGCCCGCCGCCACTCGTTCGTGTGGCTCGAGCAGCTCGTCGCCGCCCACGTCGACCGGCTGTTTCCGGGCGTCCTCGTGAAGGGCGTCTACCCGTTCCACGTCACGCGCGACGCCGAGGTCGAGATCCAGGAGCTCGAGGCGGCGGACCTGCTCGCGTCGGTCGAGCTGGGCGTCCGGGAGCGGCGGTTCGGGTCGGTCGTGAGGCTCGTCGTCACCCCGTCGATGCCCGAGCCCGTGCGCGACCTCCTCGTCCAGAACCTGGAGCTCGACCCGCGCGACGTTCAGGTGGTGGAGGCGCCGCTCGCGCTGCCGGACCTCGCGACGCTCGCGTCCATCGACCGGGCCGACCTCAGGTTCCCCCCGTTCGTGCCCGCGGTGCCCCCGCGGCTCGCCTCGGGCGACGACGACCTCCTCGGCGCGATCCGCCGGCACGACGTGCTGCTCCATCACCCGTTCGAGTCCTTCGTCCCCGTCGTCGAGTTCCTCCGGGCGGCGGCGCGCGATCCCGACGTGCTCGCGATCAAGATGACGCTCTACCGGGTCGGCCGGAACTCACCCGTCGTCGACGCGCTCCTCGAGGCGAGCCAGAACCGGAAGCAGGTCGCGGTCCTCGTCGAGCTCAAGGCCCGGTTCGACGAGGAGAGCAACATCGGTTGGGCGCGGGCGCTCGAGGCGGAGGGCGTCCACGTGATCTACGGGCTCCTCGGCCTCAAGACCCACTCCAAGATCGCGCTCGTGGTCCGCCGGGAGGGCGAGCGCCTCGCGCGGTACGTCCACCTGTCGACGGGCAACTACAACGCGACCACCGCGCTCGCCTACACGGACCTCGGCCTGCTCACCGCCGATCCGGACATCGGCGAGGACGCGACCCAGCTCTTCAACTACCTCACCGGCTACGCGCACCCCCGCGACTTCCGGCGCCTGCTCGTCGCGCCGGTGAACCTGCGCGAGCGGGTCGCCGAGCTCATCGACCGCGAGGCGGAGCACGCGCGGGCCGGACGCGGCGGCCACGTCATCCTCAAGATGAACGCCCTCGCCGACGAGCGGATGATCGAGGCCCTGGTGCGCGCCGCGCAGGCGGGTGCCCAGGTCGACCTCCTCGTGCGCGGGATCTGCTGCCTGCGTCCGGGCGTCGCAGGCGCGACCGACCGCGTCCGCGTCACGAGCGTCGTGGGGCGCTTCCTCGAGCACAGCCGGGTCTTCTGGTTCAGGAACGGCGGCGCGGAAGAGGTCTACCTCGGGAGCGCCGACCTGATGCGGCGCAACCTGACGCGCCGGGTGGAGGTGCTCTTCCCGCTTCGTGACCCCGCGCTCGTCCGTCACCTGCGCGACGTCGTCCTGGCGACGTACCTCGCGGACGACGTCCGCGCGCGGCGCATGCGGCCGGACGGCGGCTACGAGCGCGTCCGCCCTCGCGACGGCGAGGCCGGCGTCGACTCCCAGCTGCGGCTGCTCCAGGCGGCGGGCGAGGAGGAGGAGGCCGCGCGAGGGTGAGGAGCGCGCCGGTCCGCGACATCGTGGCGCACGCGACACGGAACCGCCACGCGCGAATGATTTGATTAGGAGGATGGAGCCATCCTCCGATCCCGAGCTGCGCGCCCTCCTCGTCGTCGTCGTCGCCGCGCTCGCGGGCGTCGTTATCGCCATCGTGCTGCTCGTGCGGAGCGGGCGATCGGTGCGGTTCCCCGACCTCGGCGAGACGCCGCACGCAGGCGACCGGTCGCGTCGAGATCACGTGACGATCCGGTGACATCGCCCCCCGCGCGCCCGCGCGCGGTTCCGGTGTTGCACCGTCCCGACCACTCCATTACCACCGCCCCAACCGGAAACCGGAGCGCGCATGCACCGCGAATCGATCTTCGTCTGCAGCCATGGCCAGGGCGCGAGGAGGGTCGTCGGGAGGGTCCGCGCCTGGGACGTCCGGGAAGCCGCCCAGCTCTTCGCGTTCGAGCTCGAGTTCGAGGACGGCACGCGTCGTGTCGGTGCGCGCGACGTGACCGTGCGGGCGTCCCCGAGGGCGCACGCGCGCCGCCGGGTGGCGGCGAGCCGCTGACGCCGGGGAGGGCGTCGCGCCTCACCGGCGGGCGACCTCCCGGAGGATGGTCGCGTCCACCATGCCCGAGGGGTCGCCGGGCGGCGCGAAGCCGAGCGCCTGGGCGTGCTGCGCGAGGCGCGCGAGCTGCGCGGGCATGGGATCGTCGAGCGGCTCGAGCCGCGACAGGGCGTCCCGGAGGACCGCGTCCTTCAGCGGCTTCCCCGTCCGGCGGCCGTACGCCTCGTTCGCGAGCCGACCGAACCCCTCCGGATCCGCCTGCCACCTGCGCGTGAGGGCGACGTGCGCGCGGAGGAGCGCGGCGACGTCCGCGGGCCGGCGCTCGAGGGCACGCGGCGAGACGACGAGGATCGTCGTCGGGAACCGGCCTCCCTCCCAGAGCGATCGCTCGTCGACGAGGATCCGCCCGCCTGCCTCCGCGACGAGCCGGGCGCCCCACGGCTCGGGCACCCACGCGCCCGCGAGATCGCCGCGCCTGAACATCGCGAGGTTGTCCGCGTTCGTGAGCGGGGTGACCTCGACGCCCCGCGGACCACCCCGGTCGGAGAGGCCGTGCGCGCGCAGCCAGGTGCGGAGCGCGACGTCCTGCGTGTTGCCGAGCTGCGGGCTGCCGACCCGCTTGCCGGCGAGGTCCTGCGCCGAGCGCGCGTCGCGGACGACGAGGACCGCGCCGCCCGAGACCGCGCCCGCGACGACGCGGAGACCGGCCCGCTCCGACCGGAAGTACGCGATCACCGCGGGGCCCGCGCCGACGTACGACGCGTCGAGGTCGCCGACGAGGAGCGCCTCCATCGCGGAGGGGCCGGCGTTGAACATCTTGGGGTCGAGCTTCCCGCCGAGCTCGCGCGCGATGGTCCCATCGTCCACGCCGACGAGCGCCTGGCCGTGGGTGATGTTCGGGAAGTACCCGAGCCGCAGGGGCCGGTCCGCCGGGGGCTCCTCGCGGCACCCGGGCGCGAGCGCCGCGGCGAGCACGGCGAGGGCGACGGTCGCTGCGCGCATCGGCACGTTCCCCTACGCCGCGGCGGCCTCGACGAGGCCCCACCGCCTGCGGACGCGGAGCTCGAGGACCCGGAACAGCACCCGGTCGACCGTCATGCCGATCGCCACGATGGCCACCATCACGCCCATCACCTGGGCGGCGTCGAGGAGCTCGCGGCCGGCCTGGAGGAGCTGGCCGAGGCCGCCCGCGACGAACAGCAGCTCGCCGGCCATGAGCGCGCGCCACGCGAAGCTCCAGCCGAGCTTGAGCCCCGTCAGCACGCCGGGGAGCGCCCCCGGGAGCAGCACGCCGTAGTAGAAGCGCGGCCCGCGGATCCCGAGGGTGCCCGCGGCCCGGAGCAGGATGGGATCCACGCTCGAGACGGCGTCCTCGGTCCCGATCGCCACGGCGAGGAGCGACCCCATGACGACGACGAAGAGGATCGCCGCCTCCGAGAGGCCGAACCACAGGATCGCGAGGGGGAGCCAGCAGATCGACGGGAGCGCCTGCATCCCGAGCACGACCGGGCGGACCGCGGTCCGGACGAGCGCGCTGCGGGCGGTGGCGACGCCGAGCGGGACGCCGATCGCGACCGACAGGGAATACCCCTGCGCGAGCCGCCCGAGCGAGCGCAGGACCGCCGCCCCGAGCCGCCCGTCCGCCCCCATCGCGACGAGGCTCGAGGCGACCGCCGCGGGGCCGGGAAAGAGCCACCGCGGCCAGGGGCCGAGCCTAGAGAGGAGCTCCCACGTCAGGAGGCCACCCGCGAGGAGCGCTGCGCCCTTCACCCACCCGAGCATCTCCGTCCTCCGTTCGAGGCGGCTCCTCCGCCTCGTCCTGCGCGGCGGCCGCCTCGGTCCGGCGCAGCTCCGCGCGGATCCACCGGGACAGCTCGACGAGCTTCGGCTCGTCCGGGTCGCGCGGCCGCGGGAGCCGCACGTCGAGGTCGTGGAGCACGCGCCCGGGCCGCGCCGCCATCACGACCACCCGGTCGCCGAGGACGAGCGCCTCCCGCACGTCGTGCGTCACGAACACCACCGTCTTCCGGTCGCGCAGCCAGATCTGCTGCAGGAGCTGGTGCATCGCGCTCCGCGTCTGCGCGTCGAGGGCGCCGAACGGCTCGTCCATGAGGAGCACCGCGGGGTCCACCGCGAGCGCGCGGGCGAGCTGGACGCGCTGGCGCATCCCGCCGGAGAGCTGGTGCGGCAGGGCGTCGTCGAACCCCTCGAGCTGGACGAGCGGGATGAACGCGCTCGCGCGGTCCGCCGCCTCGCGGCGCGTGAGCCCGCGCGCGCGCAGCGGGTACACGATGTTCTGCCGCACGGTGAGCCACGGGAACAGCGCCGGCTCCTGGAACACGAGGAGCCGGTCCGGAGCGGGCCCCTTCACCTCGACGCCGTCGATCGAGACGCGGCCGCCGGACGGCTGGATGTGCCCCGCGAGCGCGTAGAGGAGCGTCGTCTTCCCGCAGCCGGACGGGCCGAGGAGGCACACGAACTCGCCCGCGTGGATCTTCACGTTCACGTCGTGGAGCGCCACGACCCGCGCGAAGTGGTGGCCGACGTCGTGGACGTCGATCTTCGGCCGGCCGGCGCGCGCGCGGCGCGGGAAGAGCCCGGCGCGCTCGACGCGCGGCCTACCCCACCTCGCGGCGAGGAAGCGACCGAGCAGGTCCCTCCACATGCCGGCAGGATGTGTGCGCACCTCTCCCGTCGCCTGCCCGCACGGCCGCTGCGCGCCGGGGGGCGCGCCCCGGAGCGGGGCGACCTACGGCGCGTACCGGAGGAGGCGGCACGCGACGCCGCCCGGGCGAAGCGGGAGCGCGGACGACGGCGCGCCCGGCAGGAGCCGCTCGAAGCCGCGGTCGGGGCCGAGCACGGCGACGTCCCAGCCGGCGAGCCTCGGCCACAGGGCGCCGAGCGCCGCCCACGCCTCGCGCGCCGCCTCGTCGAGCCGGACGCCCCAGGGCGGGTTCACCGCGCAGAGCCCCGGACCGGGCGGCGGGACGACGCGCTCGGCGTCCTCGCGGGAGAAGCGGATGGCGTCCGCGACCCCCGCCGCGGCGGCGTTCTTCGCGGCGAGCCGGAGCGCGCCCGCGTTCCGGTCGGACGCCTGGATCGGGACCCGCACCGGGCGCGCGAGCGCGGCGAGGCGCGCGCGGAGCCTGGCGGTCCGCGCCGCGTCGTGGCCTGGGAGGGACTC
>JAHWYA010000167.1 GCA_020028115.1 Anaeromyxobacter sp. | reverse complement strand
CCTGCGCGATCGCGCGCGCGATCGCGAGCCCGAGGCCGACGCCGCGGACGCCCGGGTGCGCGCCGCGGCGGAACCGCTCGAAGATGAGCTCCTCCTCGCCCGGCGGGATTCCGGGGCCGCGGTCGAGCACCTCGAGCACGATCCCGGCGCCGTCGCGGGCGCAGCGGACGTCGACGCCGGTGCCCGGCGGCGTGTACTTCGTCGCGTTCTCGAGGAGGTTCACGAGGAGCTGCTCGAGCAGGAGCGGGTCGACCGGCAGGAGCGGGAGGCCCGGCTCGAGCTCGGTGGTCACCGCGCGGCCCGCGAGCGGCCGTTCGAGCCGCTCGAGCGCGACGCCGACGAGCTCGTCGACCGGCACCCACTCGCGCTTCGGCGCCACGGCGCCGGAGTCGAGGCGCGTCATGTCGAGGAGGTTCGAGACCATGCGCTCGAGCCGGTCGGCCTCGTCGCAGATCGCCTCGACGAGCTCCCGGCGCGTCGTCGCCTCGAGCTCGGCGTCGTCCCGGAGCGTCGTCGCGGCGCCCGTGATCGCCGCGAGCGGCGTGCGGAAGTCGTGCGACACCGCGGAGAGGAGGCCGCTCCGGAGCCGCTCCCCCTCGACTCGGAGGGAGGCGAGGCGGGCGTCCTCCGAGAGCCGGAGCCGATCGAGCGCGACGGCGGCCTGCCGCGCGATCGCGTCCACGAGTGCGCGCGGCTCGGCGTCGAGGGACGAGCCTCCGGCGGGCCGGATCGCGAGCGCTCCCGCGACCTCGCCCCACGCCCGCACCGGCACGCAGAGCGCGGCGGAGTCCCGGAGGACGTCGGCGCCGTGCCCGGCCGGCACGCCGTGGTCGAGCGCCCAGCGGGCGGCGGCGAGCTCGGCCGGGGTGAGCGACGCGTCCGGCGGCGAGGCGGCGAGCGCGGCGGGCGCCTCGCCCTGGCGCGCGCGCAGGAACACCACCGCCCCGTCGAGCGCCGCGGCCGCGGAGCGGACGCACGCGGCGGCGACGCCCAGGTCGTCCTCCGCCGCACCCAGATCGCGGGCGAGGTCGTGGAGCGCGAACGCGCGGCGCTCGCGGACGAGCGCCGCCGCCCGCTCGCCGCGGAGGCGGAGCGTGAGCGTCCCGACGACCACGCTCACCCCGAACAGCATCCCGAACGTGAGGAGGTAGCGCGCGTCGGCCACGTCGAAGGTGTAGGCCGGGGGGACGAAGAAGAAGTCGTACGAGGCGACCGCGAGCGCCGCCGCGAGGAGCGAGGCGCGGCGCCCGCCCGTGAGCGCCGCGACCATGACGCCGAGGACGTACAGCATCTCGACGTCCGGGACGGCGAGCGCGCTCCGCGCGCCGGCCGCGACGGCGGTCGTCAGCGCGATGATCGCCGTCGCGCGCAGGTACTCCGCGGCTCGGGTCATTCGCCGTGCCAGGGCGCCTCCCGGGTCGAGTGAGTCACCGCGGTGCCCGTACGTCAAGCGCGGCGGCTTCGCCAGAGAGCGCGCGCGGTCGCCACGCCCTCGCGGCCGGCGAGCAGCGCGACGGCCGCCCCCGCGCCCGCCTCCCCCGATCCGAAGGGCGCCCCGAGGAGGAGCCCTACGAGGGGGACGAGCGCGACGAGGAGGAGCCACGCGACGAGCCCGAGATCGGCCGCCGACGGGACCGGCGTGACCGGAGCGGCGGGCGGCCGCAGCAGGTGGAGCACGGGGACTCTCTGTTCGCTCACGGGGCGAGCGTACCCGTGCCCGTGTCCGGGGCGTGTCTGGGGTCGCCGCGCGCGTGTCAGCGCGGCGTCAGCGGTCGTCCTGACGCCGCGCTGATGCGCGTGCCGGCCGCCTTGACCCCGCGCTGACGGCGAGCGCGGGTAGGAGTGTCCCGCCCCGTCCCGCCCAGGAGACGCATGGACGCCCCGAAACCGACCCCCGGAAACACGCCCCCCGAACGGGCGCCGATTCCCACGCCGCCGCCGGAGCGCCGCTCGCTGCGCCGCCTGCTCTTCGGTCCGCCGCGCGACGTCCAGGATCCGCGGACGCACCACCACATCTCGCTCATCGCGCTGCTCGCGTGGGTGGGGCTCGGCGCGGACGGGCTCTCTTCCTCCGCGTACGGTCCCGACGAGGCGTTCCGGGCGCTCGGCCGCCACACCTACCTCGCGGTCGCCCTCGCGGTCGCGACCGCCTTCACCGTCCTCGTCATCTCGATCGCCTACTCGCAGATCATCAAGCGCTTCCCGTTCGGAGGCGGCGGGTACGTCGTCGCGACCGAGCTCCTCGGCCCCGGGGTCGGCGTCGTCTCGGGGTCGGCGCTCCTCGTCGACTACGTCCTCACGATCTCGGTCTCCGTCGCGAGCTGCGGCGATGCGATCTTCAGCTTCCTCCCGCCGGCCGCGGCCCCGTGGAAGCTCCTCTTCGAGGCGGCGGGGATCGGGATCCTCCTGCTCCTCAACCTGCGCGGCGTGAAGGAGTCGGTCTCCTTCCTCGCGCCGATCTTCGGCCTGTTCCTCGTGACGCACCTCATCCTCATCGCGGGCGGGCTCGCGACGCACGTCCCGGACGTACCGCGCGTCGCGGCGGAGGTCGGTCACGGCTGGCGCGCGGGGCTCGCAGAGCTGGGCGCCGTGGGGCTCTTCGCGGTCTTCGTCCGCGCCTACTCGATGGGCGCCGGCACGTACACCGGGATCGAGGCGGTCTCGAACGGCATCCAGATCATGCGCGAGCCGAAGGTCCACACCGCCCGCCGCACGATGGGCTACATGGCGGTGTCCCTCGCGGTGACCGCCGCCGGGATCCTCCTCCTCTACCTCCTCTTCCACGCTGCGCCGGAGGAGGGGAAGACGATGAACGCCGTCCTCCTCGAGCGCTTCGCGGGCGGCTTCTCGCTCGCGGGGGCCCAGGTGGGCCGCTGGTTCGTCGTCCTCACGCTCGTCGCGGAGGGGGCGCTCCTCCTCGTCGCCGCGCAGGCGGGCTTCATCGACGGCCCGCGCGTGATGTCGAACATGGCGACGGACTCGTGGCTGCCGCACCGGTTCGGGCAGCTCTCCGATCGGCTCACCATGCAGAACGGCGTGCTGCTCATGGGCGGGGCGTCGCTCGTCACCCTCGTCTGGACGGGGGGCGACATCCTGGCGCTCGTCACGATGTATTCCATCAACGTCTTCGTGACCTTCTCGCTCTCGCAGGCCGCGATGCTCCGGCTCTGGTGGCGCACGAAGGGAGAGGGCCGGCGCCGCGGCTTCGCCATCCACGGCCTCGCGTTCGCGCTGTGCGCCGCGATCCTCGTCGGGACGATCTACGAGAAGGGCCAGGAGGGCGGCTGGGTGACGATCGTCGTCACGGGCCTCGTCGTCGGCCTCTGCTTCGTGATCCGGGGCCACTACCGGACGGTGCAGGCGAACCTCCGCCGTCTCGACGACATCATGGCGGTGCTTCCACAGCACGGCGCGGGTCCTCGACCCCTCGTCGACCCGAGGGCGCCCACCGCCGTGCTCCTCGTGGGTGGCTACGGCGGCCTCGGGGTGCACGCGCTCCTCACGGTCCAGCGGACGTTCCCCGGGTTCTTCAAGAACTTCATCTTCGTCTCGGTGGGGGTCGTGGACTCCGCCGCGATGAAGGGGGTGGAGGAGGTGGACCGGGTGCGCCTCCGCACGCAGGCGGCGCTCGAGCAGTACGTCGACCTCGCGCACCGGATGAAGCTCCCCGCCGACTTCCGGCTCGCGATCGGGACGGAGGCGGTCGCCGAGGCCGAGCGGCTGTGCGTCGAGGTCGCGCGCGAGTTCCCGCGCGCCGTCTTCTTCGCGGGCAAGCTCGTGTTTCAGCACGAGCGCTGGTACCAGCGCGTGCTCCACAACGAGACCGCCTACGCGCTGCAGCGGCGGCTCCAGTTCGACGGGCTCAACGCGATGGTGATGCCCGTGCGCGTGCTCGAGTGACACCACGTTCGAGTCGGGCCCCGTGCGCGCAAGAACCGGCTGCGCAATCGGTGCGCGACATGTTTGCGTCATGTCGCGCCATCACACTGGCATGACTACGCTTTTCCTGCGCGCACGATTGATCTCCATTGCGCCCCTCGGGCATACTCCGCGGCCTCGACGGACAGCAGCGACCGCGTCACGGCGGAAGCGGCGTTCGATCCCCCAACCAGAACGAGTCTGCGCGGCGCGCCCCAGCGCGCCGTCCTGCGTCCCGCGCTCGCGCGATTGCAGGAGGAGGATACGTCGCGATGAGCAGCGCCATGTACGAGCGGATGCGCTCGAACCCCAAGTTCCAGCACCTCGTGAGGACGCGCGGCCGGTTCGCGTGGACCCTCGCGATCACCGTCCTCGCCGTCTTCTACGGCTTCGTGATGCTGGTCGCCTTCCGGCCGGCGTTCCTCGGGACGCCGGTGCGCGAGGGCGGCGCCCTCACGTTCGGCATCGCCTTCGGCCTGTTCATCTTCGTCTCCTTCTGGCTGCTCACCGCGCTGTACATCCGGCGCGCCAACACCGAGTTCGACGGCCTCACGGCGGAGATCGTGAAGGAAGCGCGTCAGGCCGAGCACGCCGCCGGCAAGGAGGCCGCATGAACCGCATCCTCGCGACCCTCGCCACCGTCCTCGCCCCCGCGCTCGCCCTCGCCGGCGGGCCCGCGATGGAGGGCGCCGCCGAGAAGCAGGCGACGAACTGGCACGCCATCGGGATGTTCCTGGTCTTCGTCGCGCTGACGATGGGGATCACCTGGTGGGCCGCGAACCGCGTGAAGTCCACGACGGACTTCTACACGGCGGGCGGCGGCATCACCGGCTTCCAGAACGGGCTCGCGATCGCGGGCGACTACATGTCCGCCGCGACGCTGCTCGGCATGACCGCGATGGCCTACGGCCAGGGGTACGACGCGTACCTCTACATGGTCTCGTTCTTCGTCGGCTGGCCGATCATCCTGTTCCTGATGGCGGAGCGGCTCCGCAACCTCGGCCGCTTCACCTTCTCCGACATCACCTCGTACCGGCTCGACCAGGGCAAGGTGCGCACGATGGCGGCGATCTCCTCGCTCACCGTCGTCTGCTTCTACCTCATCGCCCAGATGGTCGGCGCCGGGCAGCTCATCAAGCTGCTCTTCGGCCTCGACTACAACGTCGCCGTCGTCGCCGTCGGCGCCCTCATGATGGTGTACGTCATCTTCGGCGGGATGATCGCCACGACCTGGGTGCAGATCATCAAGGCGTGCATGCTCCTCGCCGGCGGCACGCTCGTGATGATCCTCGCGATGAGCCGGTTCGGCTTCTCGTACACGGAGCTCGTCCAGCGCGCGACGGCGGTCCACAAGCTCGGGCCGAAGCTCCTCGCGCCGGGCGGCCTCCTCGCCGATCCGGTGAACGCCATCTCGCTCGGCCTCGGCCTCATGTTCGGGACCGCCGGGCTCCCCCACATCCTCATGCGCTTCTTCACGGTGGGGAACGCGAAGGAGGCCCGGAAGTCGGTCCTCTACGCCTCCGGCTTCGTCGGCTACTTCTTCAACGTCATCTTCCTCATGGGCCTCGCCGCGATCCTCATCGTCGGCCAGGACGGCCAGTT
>JAHWYA010000006.1 GCA_020028115.1 Anaeromyxobacter sp. | reverse complement strand
GCGCCCCCGGCCGTCGCCCGCGGGACCGTCGTCGCGGCTGCGGGCGACGCGCTGCAGGCGCTCGACGCGAGGTCCGGCGAGCTCCTCGGGACGGTCGCCGCCGGCTCGCCGATCCGCCTCCACGCCGACGCCGACCTCGGCATCGCCGCGCTCGACGCGGACGGGCTCGCGACGGGGTGGCGCCTCGCGACGCACCTGAGTGTTTTGTAGCCTCTCCTAGACGCCGAGGAAGAGGCGCTTGCCGAAGTTGAGCGCCAGATCCGCGTCGAAGATCTTCTGCGCGGAGGTCTCGATGTCGTACGGCACGCGGTGGAACTCCACCACCCGCTCCTCGGTGTCGTACGTGACGAAGCAGGCGCGGTTGTCGCAGTCGCGCGGCTGCCCGACGGAGCCGACCGAGACGACGTACTTGTAGCCACGCCGGATCCCGAAGCGCGTCGCGACGACCTCGGTCACGTCGCCGCCCGGGTGGAGCGCGAACGCCTTGCAGAGGTGGCTGTGGCCGACGAAGTTCACGTCGGCGAGCGCGCCGAGGTGCGGGAGCAGCTCGCGGGCCTGCTCGATGGCGAAGACGTACTCGTACGCCTCCGGGTTCACCGGGTTGCCGTGCGAGAACTGCACGCCGTCGAGCTGGTGCCGGTACGGCAGCGACCGGAGCCACTCGAGGTGGTCGGGGTCGATGCGCGACGCGGTCCAGTCGAGGGCGTGGCGCGCCGCGTCGTAGTAGAAGCTGTAGTCCATCCGCCCGGACACGGCGGCGTCGTGGTTCCCGAGGAGCGTCACCTCGGACACCTTGCGGACGAGGTCGCAGCACTCGTTCACGCTCGCGCCGTACCCGATGACGTCGCCGAGGCAGATCACGCGATCCGGACGGTGCCGCTCCAGCGCCGCGAGCGCAGCGAGAACTGCTCGACCGTGAAGGAGGCGAGGACGCTCCCGAGCACGATGGCGCGGCGCATCGTCGCATGGTCCTCCCGGCGGCACCGCGCGAGGTACCCCATGAACCCGCCGGCGAAGCTGTCGCCCGCGCCGGTGGGGTCGAACACCGCCGGGAGCGGGTACGCCGACGCCGCGAAGACCTCGTCGCCGGAGAAGTACAGCGCGCCGTACTCCCCCCGCTTCACGACGACCGCGCGCGGCCCGAACGACAGGATCCGGCGCGCCGCCTTCACCACGTTGTGCTCCTCCGCGAGCTGGCGGGCCTCGGCGTCGTTCACGAAGAGCAGGTCCACCCGCTTCAGCGTCTTCAGGAGCGCCTCGCGCTTCGACGAGATCCAGAAGTTCATCGTGTCGCAGGCGACGAAGCGCGGCGCGCGCACCTGGTCGAGGACCGTCCGCTGCAGGTCCGGGTCGATGTTCCCGAGGAACACGTACTCCGAGTCGCGGTAGTGCGCGGGCAGCTCGGGACGGAACTCGGCGAACACGTTGAGCTGCGTGTCGAGCGTGTGGGCGGTGTTGAGGTCGAACTCGTAGCGTCCCTTCCAGCGGAAGGTCCGGCCCGGGCGCCGCACGAGGCCGGCGAGGTCGATGGCGCGCGAGCCGAAGTAGCGGACGTGCTCCTCGGGGAAGTCCTCGCCCACGACCGCGACCATCCGCGTCGGCCCGAAGAAGCTCGCGCAGACCGAGAAGTAGGACGCCGAGCCGCCGAGGACGTCCTCGCGGCGCCCGAAGGGCGTCTCGAGCGAGTCGAGGGCGACGGAACCGACGGCGAGGAGCGGCATCACGGGCCTTTCCGGCCGGGGAGGCCCCCGGCGCGGGTGGCTACGTAGCGCGGGGTGAGGAGGCAGTCAATTGACCTGGACCTGGACCTGGACTTGGACTTGGACTTGGACCTGGTCCTCGTCCTCGTCCTGGTCCTGGTCCTGGTCCTCGACCCAGAACCAGGTCTCCCAGGTTCCAGGTCGAAGTCGAGGTCGAAGTCGAGGTCGAAGACCACGTCCAGGTCCAGGACCACGTCCAGGTCCAGGTCACTCGGCGGACACGGGCTGTCTCCGCGGGTCTCCCGGACCGCCCTCCGCCGCGAGCTGGCCGCAGGCCGCCGAGATGTCCCGCCCGCGGTTCTTGCGGACGACGACGGTGAGGTGGCGGGCGGCGAGCTCCTCCTGGAACGCGACCACCCGGCTCGCCGGCGGCGCCTCGAAGGGCAGACCCGGGTTCGCGTTGTAGGGGATGAGGTTCACCTTCGCCGGGAGGCCGCGCAGCAGCGAGGCGAGGCGCCGCGCGTCCTCGAGCGAGTCGTTCACCCCGCCGAGCAGGACGTACTCGAACGTGATGCGGCGGCCGTTCCGGACCGGGAACTCCCGGCAGGCGGCGAGGAGCTCCGCGAGGGGCCAGCGGCGGTTGATCGGCATGAGCGCGTCGCGCTGCGCGTCGGTCGTCGCGTTGAGCGAGACGGCGAGCTTCACCGGCGTCTCCTCGCCGAGCCGGCGGATCATCGGGACGAGGCCGCTCGTCGAGACCGTCACGTGCCGGTGGGAGAACTGCGGGCCGTCCTCCGAGAGGAGCAGGTCGAGCGCGACCTTGAGGCTCCGGTAGTTCGCGAGCGGCTCGCCCATCCCCATGAAGACGAGGTTCGTGAGCGGCCGCGGACCCTCGGCGACGCCGAGCTCGACGAGGCGGCGGTTCGCGCGGTGGATCTGGTCGACGATCTCGCCGGGCTCGAGGTTGCGGGCGAGCCCCATCGTGCCGGTGAGGCAGAAGGTGCAGCCCACCGCGCACCCGACCTGCGTCGAGACGCAGAGCGTCCGGCGGTCGGCCTCGGGCATGTAGACGGACTCGACGAGCTTCCCGTCGCGCGTCCGCCAGGTCCACTTGACGGTGCCGTCGGTGGACCGCTGCTCGTTCGCGCGCTCGAGGGTCGTGAGCCGGACCTCGCGCGCGAGCGCGTCGCGGAGCGCCCGGGGGACGTCGGTCATCTCGCCGAGCGTCGCCGCGCCGGCGCGGTGAAGCCACCGGAAGAGCTGCCGGGCGCGGTACGGCTTCTCGCCGAGCGCCGCCACGAGCCGCTCCACGCCGGCGCGCGGGAGCCCGCGGAGGTCGGGCGTCTCGTCGTGGGAGATCACCATGGCCGGGGATGTCTAACCCTGCGCGGCCGCGCGCGCCTCGGGCGCGTGCTCCGGCACGTCCGCGCGGCGCGCGATCTCCACCTTCGCGACGCGGCGCTCGTCCCCCGCCCGGACGGTGAACGTGAGGCCGTCCCAGACGACGAGGGAGCCCACCGGCGGCACCCGGCCCGCCCGCGCCGTCACGAACCCGCCGAGCGTCTCGTAGTCGCCCTGGTCCGGGAAGCGGACCTCCGGCGGCGGGGGGGACGGCTCGGCCCCCTCCACGCCCTCCGGCCGCTCGTTCAGGATCCCCTCGAGCTCGTGCAGCGGGACCGCGCCGTCGGCGAGCCAGACGCCGGGCGACACGGCCTTCACCGGGGCGGACTCGACGTCCGCCTCGTCCTGGATCTCGCCGACGATCTCCTCGATGCAGTCCTCGAGCGTGACGAGGCCGCTCGTCCCGCCGAACTCGTCGACGACGATGGCGAGGTGCGTGCGCCTGCGCTGCATCTCCTTCAGCAGCCGCGAGATCTTCATCTGCTCCGGCACGAAGAACGGCTTCTTGAGGTAGCGGTCGAGCCCGAGGGGCTCCGCCGCCGTCTTCCGGACCTCGCCGATGATCTCCCGGACGAGCAGGATTCCGACGACGTTGTCGACGGAGCCCTCGTACACCGGCATGCGGCTGTACGGGTTCTCCGTCACGATCCGGAAGAGCTCGTCCGGCGACACCTCGCGGTCGATCGCCACCATCCGCGTGCGCGGGACCATGATCTCCTTCGCGACGCGGTCCGCGAACTCGAGCACGCTGTTGAGGAGCTCCTCCTTCACCTCGTCGAGCACCCCCTCCTTCGTGCCCATCTCGATGAGGTACTCGATCTCCTCCCCGGTGACCGAGGGGGCCGGCCCGCCGCGCTCGCCCGAGACGGCGGCCACGAAGGCGCTCGAGGCGCGGGTCACCGCGGCCGACACCGGCCAGAGCACCGCCGCGACGAGGCGCAGGATCGGGATGGTGGCGAGCGAGACCCGCACCGGGTGCCGCTTCGCGATCGTCTTCGGGACGATCTCGCCGAAGAACAGGATGACGGCGGTCGCCGCGGCGGTGGTGACGGCGACGGTCGTGCCGGTGCCGAGCCCGAACCCCGCGGCGAGCCCGTCCGCGATGGCGGCCGCGAGGGCGCCCGCCCCGACGTTCACGAGCGTGTTGCCGATGAGGAGCGTCGCGAGGAGCCGCTCGGGGTGCTCGATCCAGAGCGAGAGCATCCGGGCCCGCCGGCCTCCGGAGTCTCGGAGCTGCCTTGCGCGCGCGTCGCCGAGCGCGGTGAGCGCCGTCTCGGTCCCCGAGCAGAAGGCCGACGCGACGACGAAGGACACCGCCAGGATCCACTGCGAAGCCGGTACCGCTGCCACCCGTGCGCTCCTCCCGAGGACGAAAAGGGCCTCAGAGACGACGAAGCCCGCCCCCTCTGGAGGGGACGGGCTCCGTGATTCTAACCCGGAACGCAGGGCGCCGAGGGGCCGGGCGCATGCCCGGGCCCTAACCGGCAGTTGTTTCGCGGGGTTACTTCGCCAGCTTCTTCCACTCGTACTGCTGGATGTCGATCTCGGGGAAGAAGTAGCTCACCTCGACCTTCGCGTTCTCGACGCTGTCCGAGCCGTGCACCGTGTTCTTCTCGATGTCGGTCGCGAAGTCCTTGCGGATCGTCCCCTCGGCGGCCTTCTTCGGGTCGGTCGCGCCCATGATCTCGCGGTTCTTCGCGACGGCGCCCTCGCCCTCGAGGACCATGAGGACCACCGGGCCGCTCGTCATGAACTTCACGAGGTCGCCGAAGAATGGGCGCGCCTTGTGGACGGCGTAGAAGCCCTCCGCCTCGGTGCGGGACAGCAGCTTCATCCGGATCGCGATGGGCTTCAGGCCCTGCGTCTCGAACCGGCTGACGACGCGGCCGATGATGCCCTTCTCGACGCCGTCGGGCTTGATGATGGAAAGGGTCCTCTCGCTGGCCATGGTGCTCCTCTGCTGGGTGGAAACGGGTTCTGGGTTCTACCGGAGGATCAACGGCGCTCGCCCTTGACCGCCTTCTTCGCGGCCTTCTTCCCGCCGGCCGCGCGGGCGGCGGGCACCGGGACCTTCGGTCCCGGCGAGGGGGCGGCGGGGCGCTTCGCCGGCGCGGGCGCCCTGGGCTTCTGGCGGACCGTCCGCCGCGAGAGCGCTTCCTTCATGGCGCGCCCGAGCAGGTGCGGTCCCTCCACCACGGTGATGCCGGCCTCGCGCATCGCCGCGATCTTCGACTCGGCGGTGTCCTCGCCGCCCGAGATCACGGCGCCCGCGTGGCCCATGCGCTTCCCCGGGGGCGCCGTGCGCCCCGCGATGAAGCCGACCACCGGCTTCGTCATGTGATCGCGCACGTAGGCGGCGCCCTTCGCCTCCTCCGTGCCGCCGATCTCGCCGATCATGATGACCGCCTCGGTCTCCGGATCGGCCTCGAAGGCCTTCAGGACGTCGACGAAGTCCGTCCCGTGCACCGGGTCGCCTCCGATCCCGACGGCGGTGGACTGGCCGAGGCCGAGGTCGGTGAGCTGCTTCACCGCCTCGTAGGTGAGCGTCCCCGACCGCGAGACGACGCCGATCCGCCCGGGCCGGTGGATGTGGCCGGGCATGATGCCGATCTTGCACTGCCCCGGGGTGATGACGCCGGGGCAGTTCGGGCCGACGAGCCGCACCTTGCCGGTCGCCTCGACGAACCGGCGTACGCGCACCATGTCGAGGACCGGGATGCCCTCGGTGATGCAGACGATGAGCGCGACGCCGGCCTCGGCCGTCTCGATGACGGCGTCCGCCGCGTAGGGCGGCGGGACGAAGATGGCCGCCGCGTTGGCGCCGGTCTCCTTCACCGCCGTCGCGACGGTGTGGAAGATCGGGACGGTCCCCTGGAACTTCGTGCCGCCGCGGTTCGGCGTGACGCCGGCGACGACCTTCGTCCCGTACTCGACCATCTGCTCGGCGTGGAAGCTCCCGGCGGAGCCGGTGATGCCCTGCACGAGGACCCGGGTGTTCTTGTCGACGAAGACGCTCACCTGCTCCGTCCTTTGCGGTGGGGCTCGCGCCCGGGCTACGCCGCGCGCGCCGCCGCGACGACCTTGCGCGCCGCGTCGCCGAGATCGTCGGCGGGGATGATGTCCAGATCGCTGTGGGCGAGGATGTCCTTGCCGAGCGCGACGTTCGTGCCCTCGAGCCGCACCACGAGCGGGATCGAGAGGCCGACCTGCTTCGCGGCCGCGACGACGCCGTTCGCGATGACGTCGCACTTCATGATCCCGCCGAAGATGTTCACGAGCACCGCCTTCACGTGCGGGTCGGACAGGATGATCTTGAACGCCGCGGTCACCTTGTCCTCGTCGGCGCCGCCGCCGACGTCGAGGAAGTTCGCCGGCTTCCCGCCGGAGAGCTTGATGACGTCCATCGTCGCCATCGCGAGCCCGGCGCCGTTCACCATGCAGCCGATGTCGCCGTCGAGCGCGATGTAGGCGAGGTCGTACTCCTTCGCCTGCGTCTCCTTGGGATCCTCCTCGTCCGGATCCCGCATCGCGGCGATGTCCGGGTGGCGGTAGAGCGCGTTGTCGTCGAAGTTCATCTTCGCGTCGAGCGCCAGGACCTCGCCGCCCACCGTGATGACGAGCGGGTTGATCTCGGCGAGCGACGCGTCGGTCGCGACGTAGGCGGCGTAGAGGCCGCTCGCGAACCGGACGAACGCGTTGACCGAGTCACCGGTGAGCCCGAGGCCGAACGCGAGCCGCCGCGCCTGGAACGGCATGAGGCCGGTGAGCGGGGAGACCCACTCGCGCAGGATCTTCTCGGGCGTCTCGTGCGCGACCTCCTCGATGTCGACGCCGCCCTCGGTCGAGGCCATGACCGCGAGCCGGCCCACCTCGCGGTCGAGCGTCATGCCGAGGTAGAGCTCCCGCGCGATGCGGCAGCCCTCCTCGACGTAGACCTTGCGGACCTCCTGCCCGAGCGGCCCGGTCTGCGGGGTCTTCAGCATCATCCCGAGCATCGCCTCGGCGTGCGACCGGGCCTCGTCGGGCGAGCGGGCGAGCTTCACGCCGCCGCCCTTGCCGCGGCCGCCCGCGTGGATCTGCGCCTTCACCGCGGAGATGCCGCCGCCGAGCTGGCGCGCCGCGCCCTCGGCCTCGAGCGGCGTGACCGCGAGGTAGCCGCGCGGCACGGCGACGCCGAACTTCCGGAGGATCTCCTTCGCCTGGTACTCGTGGATCTTCACGCGGCTGCCGCTCCTTCCCGGCCCTCGAGGGTCCGCGCGGGCTCTCGCGAAGGTATACCTCCCGGCGCGCCGCGGTGGGGGGAAACGATCAGAGCTTCGTCTCCGCCACCGACCTGCGGACCGACTCGACCGACCGGGCGAGCATCGCCCGCTCCTGATCGTCGAGCTCGAGCTCCACGATCCGCTCCACGCCGCCCGCGCCGAGGACCACCGGCACGCCGACGAAGAGCCCCTTCACCCCGTACTGCCCGTCGAGAAGCGCCGAGCACGGGAAGGTCCGCTTCTGGTCGCGCAGGTAGCTCTCCGCCATCGCGACGGCCGCCGCCGCGGGCGCGTAGAACGCCGAGCCCGTCCCGAGGAGCGACACGATCTCGCCGCCGCCCTTGCGGGTGCGCTCGACGATGGCGTCGATCTTCGAGCGGTCGAGGACCTTCGTGAGGGGGACGCCGCTGACCGAGCAGTACCGGACGAGCGGGACCATGTCGTCGCCGTGCCCGCCGAGGACGGAGCCGACGACGTCCTGCGGCGAGCAGCCCGCCGCCTCCGCGACGAAGTACTGGAACCGCGCGGTGTCGAGGACCCCGGCCATCCCGACCACCCGCCCCTTCGGGAAGCCGGTGATCTTGTACATGGCGTACACCATCGAATCGAGCGGGTTCGTCACGACGACGACGAACGCGTTCGGCGCGTGGCGCTTGATGCCCTGGGCGACCTTGGTGATCGCCTCGAGGTTCACCTTGAGGAGATCGTCCCGGCTCATCCCCGGCTTGCGCGGCACCCCGGCGGTCACGATGCAGACGTCCGCGTCCGCGATGATCGCGTAGTCGCCGGTGCCGCCCCCGGTGACGTCGACGTCGAACCCGAGGACGCCCCGCGTCTGCTGGAGGTCGAGCGCCTTGCCCTTCGCGACGCCCTCCATGATGTCGACGAGCACGACGTCGCCGAGGTTCCGCTGGCCGCACATGAGCGCCATCGTGCCGCCGATCTGCCCAGCGCCGATGAGCGCGATCTTCTTGCGAGTCGCCATGCCGCCTCCCGTTCCGCCGGCCCGGCCTACATGTGCCGGATGATCTCGTCCCCGAACTCGGAGCACCTCACCTCGACCACGTCCTCGACCCCCTCCTGCTTCATGAGGCGCGCGAAGTCGTAGGTCACGCGATGGGCGGTGATCGCGCCGTCCATCCCCTTCACGATGAGGTCCGCGGCCTCGTTCCACCCGAGGTGCCGGAACATCATCTCGCCGGACAGGATCACCGAGCCCGGGTTCACCTTGTCGAGGTCCGCGTACTTCGGCGCGGTGCCGTGCGTCGCCTCGAAGATCGCGTGGCCGGTCACGTAGTTCGCGTTCCCCCCCGGCGCGATGCCGATGCCGCCCACCTGCGCGGCGAGGGCGTCGGAGAGGTAGTCGCCGTTCAGGTTCAGCGTGGCGACGACGTCGAACTCCTCCGGGCGCGTGAGGACCTGCTGGAGCGTGATGTCCGCGATCGCGTCCTTGATGAGGATCTTGCCCTTCGCGAGCTCCGCCTTCTGCTCGGCGCTCGCGGCGTCCTCGCCCTTCGACGCCTTCGTCCGCTCCCACTGCTCCCAGGTGTAGACCCGGTCCCCGAACTCCCGCTCGGCGAGGGCGTACCCGTAGTTCCGGAACGCGCCCTCGGTGAACTTCATGATGTTGCCCTTGTGCACGAAGGTGACGCTCCGCCGCTTCAGGCGGATCGCGTACTCGATCGCCGCGCGCACGAGCCGCTCGGTCCCCTCGCGGGAGACCGGCTTCACGCCGAGCCCGGTCGTCTGCGGGAAGCGGATCTTCTTGTACTCGCGCGGGAACTCCTTCTCGAGGAAGGCGAGGATGCGCCTCGCCTGCTCGGAGCCCGCCTCCCACTCGATGCCGGCGTAGATGTCCTCCGTGTTCTCCCGGAAGATGACCGTGTCCACCTTCTGCGGGTTCTTCACGGGGGACGGCACGCCCTTGAACCAGCGCACCGGTCGCAGGCAGACGTAGAGGTCGAGGAGCTGTCGGAGCGCGACGTTGAGCGAGCGGATCCCGCCGCCGATGGGCGTCGTGAGGGGACCCTTGATGCCGATGAGGTACTCGCGGAACGCCTCGATCGTCTCGTCCGGGAGCCAGGTGTTGAACTTGGTGAACGCCTTCTCGCCGGCGAAGACCTCGGTCCAGGCGATCTTGCGCTTGCCGCCGTACGCCTTCTCGACCGCGGCGTCGAGCACGCGCACCGAAGCCCGCCAGATGTCCCGCCCGGTCCCGTCCCCCTCGATGAACGGGATGATCGGACGATCGGGGACGGAGAGCTTCCCGCCGGAGAGCGTGATCTTCGCACCGTCCTTCGGCACCACCGGCTTCGCGTCGGCCATCGTGGGCGTCCCTCTGGCGTCGGGTCGTATGGGGGAGACGCCTCTTACAACGCCTCCCTCCATGTGTAAAGGTCGAAAGCTGGTGCAACAGACCGAAAATAGGCACTTTTCGACGACCACATGAGTCGACGACCGCGACCGGATCAGCCGTCCGGCGGCTCACGGCCGGGACACCTCCCGAGCTCGGCGTAGGTCCCGAGCCGGAGCCCGGCGGCGGCTGCGGCGGCGCGGGCGGAGGGGTCGCGGAGCGCCCGGAGCTCGACCTCGCGCTCCGCCCCGAAGCTCGTCCGCGCGTGCGACGGGGCGTAGCCGGGGTGGGTCATGAGCTCGGTCGTGCCCTCCCCGACCGTCGCGAGCGCAGCGACGAGCGCCTCGACCGTCCAGGCCGGCCTGCGGGCGGCGTCTCCGAGGAACGCGTCCGGCGTCGGCACCCCCGCCCGCCGCAGCGCGGTGCGGCTCGCCGCGTCGATGGACCGGACCGGCAGCCCTCGCTCGCGGGCGACGGCGACCACGGCGGGGAGCACCTCCGGGGCGAGGTGGGCGTGCTTGTGGCCGTCGAGGTGCGTCGGGGGCCCGCCCCGGAGCGCCTCGAAGCGCCCGAGCTGCCGGCGGAGGGCGGCCTCGGCGCCGGCGCGGCCGAGCGCCGGATCGAGGACGGCGTGGAGCCCGACGCCGAGCGTCCGGGGGGCGGCGCGCAGCGCGGCCGCCGCGAAGGGCGTCTCGACCATCGCGGTCGCGGAGGTGACGAGGCCGGAGGCGTGGGCCTCGAGGATGCCGCGGTCGATCTCGGGGTCGTAGCCGAGGTCGTCGGCGTTGACGACGAGGAGCTTCATGGCCGCGGAGCCTACCATCCCGACTGGGCGACGCTCCGCTCAGGCGCCGCGGCGGATCGGGACCGGCGCCGGCACGCCGCGCTCCGGCGCGTCGCGGGGGAGGAGGACCGTGAAGGTCGTCCCTGCGCCGGGGACGCTCTCGACGCGGATCTCGCCGCCGTGCGCCTCCACGATCTGCCGGGCGATGTAGAGCCCGAGGCCGAGGCCGCCGAAGTGCTCGGACGTGACGGCGCGCTCGAACCGGTCGAACACGCGCGCCTGGTCCTCCGCCGGGATCCCGATCCCCCGGTCCACGACGCGGATCCGCGCGCGGCCGCCCTCGTCCGGCGTGACCTGGAGCGTGATCGGCTTCCCCTGCCCGAACTTCGCCGCGTTCGCGAGGAGGTTCGTGATGACCTGCTCGATCCGGGAGCGGTCGAAGGCGCCCGGCGTCGGCGCGAGATCGAGGACGAGGCGCGAACCGGTCCGCTCCACCTCGTCCTGCACGTGCCCGACGGTGTCCCGCGCGATGTCGGAGAGGTCCGCCGGCTCCCGCTGGAGCTCGAGCCGGCCGAGCCGCATCCGCGACACGTCGAGGAGCTCGCCGACGAGGACGCCGATCCGGCGCGTCTGCCGCTCGAGCCCCTCGAGCTTCGAGTCGAGGGCGCGCGGCAGCTCGGAGAGCGACCGATGCGCGGCGCGCTGGAGCATCTGGAGCTGGAGCTGGAGGGCGGCGACCGGCGTGCGGAGCTCGTGCGAGGCGATCGACAGGAACTCGTCGCGCTCGCGCACCTCCTCCTGCGCCTTGCGGAGCATCCGGTCCCGCTCCTCGAGCCGCTTGCGCTCGGTGACGTCGCGCACCGCCGCGATGACGCAGGGCCGCCCGTCGACGACGAGGGGCGAGAGGCTGATCTCCGCGTCGAACTCGCCGCCGTCCTTCCGCAGGCCGGAGAGGTCGAGGCCGAGCCCCATCGGCCGCGTGCGCGGGGCCGCGTGATAGCCGGACCGGTGGAGCTGGTGCATCTGGCGGAAGCGGCCGGGGAGGAGGACCTCGACCGGCTGCCCCACGAGCTCGCCGCGCTCCCAGCCGAAGAGCCGCTCGCCCCCCGCGTTGACGTGCACGATGGTGCCACCCTCGTCCGCGATCACCATCGCGTCCGGGACCGACTCGAGGAGCGAGAAGTCCATCGGGACGACTGTGGGCCTCCGGGTCTCGCGGGAGAACCCCCGTCCCACCGGGGGCGCTGCCCCGGCGGTGGCACCGGCACCCGGCAGGACCGCGCCCCAGATTGGGGACATGGTTCGCTCCTTGGTCCGCGCCTTCCCGCTCGCCGGCCTCGCCGCGGCGCTGCTCACGGCTGCGGGGGCCCAGCCGAAGGCGGAGCGGATCGAGCTCGAGGTCGCCGGGCTCCTCCCGATGGGCGAGGGCTCGTCGGCGATCCTGGTCCTCCGCGAGAAGGGCTCGACGACCCTCCTCCCCCTCGTCATCCCCGCGGCCGGGGTCGGCGACGCGGCGGGCGAGCTGCGCGGGCCCGGCCTCCTCGGCCGGGCGATCGAGGCGCTCGGCGGGCGCGTGTCCGAGGTCGAGATCGAGCGCGCGGAGGAGTCGCGCAGCGGCGCGCGCGTGCGGCTCGCGCAGGGGGAGCGGACGCTCGAGATCCGCGGCCTCCCGTCCGAGTCCGTGGCCCTCGCCATCTCGGCGAAGGTCCCGATCGTCACCTCGCGGCGGGTGCTCGACGAGGCGGGGCTCACGCCCGACGACCTCGCGAAGGTGCACGCGAAGGCGAGGCGCCGCGAGAAGCGTCTCTAGCCCTGCTTCGGCGGCGGCGGGGGGCGCGGCGTCCAGGTCCGCGACTCGGGCGAGAAGTCGTAGATCGACTCGAGGCGGACGTTCCGGTACCGCTCCATCTTGAGCGCCATCCGCGACAGGCGCGCGAGGAACGGCTTCACGTCCGGGTCGACGCCCTTCGGCGTCGCCTTCTTCATCCGCTTCACCTCGGTGAGGATCGCCTTGCGGGCCTCGCGCGGGTGGTAGAGGTACGCGCTCGAGAAGTAGAACGCGCCCTCGTACGGCAGCAGGCGCGCCTCGAGCAGGTCCTCCTTGTCGAGCCCCGCGACGTGACGGCGCTCGGTGACCTCGACGTCCTTGCCGGTGAACACGTCGCGCAGCCGCACGCGGCCGTCCTTGATCTTCCGGACCTCGAACAGTCCGTGCACGTTCCGCGCGAGGTCGCGGCACGCCGTGATCTCGGCGGGGGTGAGCGACGGCCCCTCGGCCTCGACGAAGCGCTCGACCGTGGTCGCGAAGCCGCCGGCGGGCCGGTACTCGTAGAGGTACGCGTCGAGCATCCCGTTCACGCGGACCTCGTACGACCGATCCTCCTCGTGGGGCTCGCCGTACCGCTCGAAGTGCTCGCGCTTCGCGAGCAGCAGCTCCTGGTCGCGCGGCGGAGCGGACGCCCACGAGAGGAGCCTCTCGTGGAGCTCCTGCAAGCTCATCGGCGGCGCTCCATCATCGCGACGAAGCGGCCGAAGAGCTGCCGCGCGTCGTGGGGCCCCGGGGACGACTCCGGGTGGTACTGGACGCTGAACGCCGGTGCGTCGAGGACCTCGATCCCCTCGACGGTGCCGTCGTTCAGGTTCACGTGCGTCACCTTCGCGCGCTTGCCGAGGCTCTCGTCGTCGACGGCGAACCCGTGGTTCTGCGCGGTGATGTCGACCTTGCCGGTGGCGAGCTCCTTCACCGGCTGGTTCGCGCCGCGGTGGCCGAACTTGAGCTTGTAGGTCCGCGCGCCGATGGCGAGGGCGAGGATCTGGTGCCCGAGGCAGATGCCGAACACGGGGACCTTGCCGAGGAGCCCGGCGACCGCCTCGCGCCCGCCGACGACCGCGGCGGGATCGCCCGGGCCGTTCGTCAGGAACACCCCGTCCGGCTTCAGCGCGAGCGTCTCCGCCGCCGTCGTCCGCGCCGGCACCACGGTCACGCGGCACCCCTTCTCGGCGAGGAGCCGGAGCATCGCGCGCTTGAGGCCCCAGTCGTACGCGACGACGTGGAAGCGCGACGCCTCGTCCTTCCGCTCGGCGTCGGTCCAGCAGTCGGCGCCGCCCTGCCGCCACTCGTACCGCTCCTTCGTGGAGATCCGGGTGGCGAGATCCTGGCCCTCCATCCCCGGGAGCGACCGCGCGCGGGCGACGAGCGCCTGCGCGGAGCCCTCGGTGGCGACGACGCCCATCTGCGCGCCGACGGTCCGGATGTGCTTCGTGAGCCGGCGGGTGTCGAGGCCGGAGATCCCGACGATGCCGTGGGCGCCGAGGTACTCGGCGATCGACTGCTCCGCGCGGAAGTTCGAGGGCCGCTCCGCGTAGTGGCGGACGATGTAGCCCGTCGCGTGCGGCCGCGCGTCGACGGACTCCGCGTCCGCCGCCGTCACGCCGTAGTTCCCCTGCTCCGGGTACGTCATGCAGACCATCTGCCCGACGTACGACGGATCCGTGAGGATCTCCTGGTAGCCGCTCATGGAGGTGTTGAACACCACCTCGCCGGTCGACTCGCCGGTCGCGCCGAAGGAGACGCCCTCGAAGGTGGTGCCGTCCGCCAGAGCCAGGATCGCCCGCTTCGTCATCTGTTCGACCTGTCCTCCCCGTGGACGATCCGGCCGCCCACGACGGTGTACACGCAACGTCCGACGAGCCGCTTCCCCTTCCACGGGGTGTTGCGGCTCTTCGAGTGGAGGCGCGCGGGGTCGACGACCCACTCCGCGCCCGGGTCCAGCACCGCGACGTCCGCCGCGGCCCCGCGGGAGAGCGTCCCCGCGGCGAGCCCGAACGCGCTCGCCGGTCCCGCGGTGAGCGCCTCGACGAGCCTCCGCTCCGGGAACACGCCCTTTCGCGCGAGCTCGAGGCAGACCGCGAACGCCGTCTCCAGCCCCACGATGCCGTTCATCGCCGCGTCGAACTCGAGGTCCTTCTCGACCGCGGAGTGCGGCGCGTGGTCCGTCGCGATGGCGTCGATCGTACCGTCCGCCAGCCCCTCTCGCACGGCCTTCACGTCCTCCGCCGCGCGCAGCGGCGGGCTCATCTTGTAGTCCGTGGAGTAGCCGGAGGCGCCCACGTCCTCGTCGGTGAGGGCGAGGTGGTGCGGCGTCGCCTCGGCGGTGACGGGGAGCCCGCGCTTCTTCGCGTCGCGGATCGCCCGCACCGCGCCGCGCGTGGAGACGTGCTGGACGTGCAGCCGCCCGCCCGTCAGCTCGAGGAGCGAGAGGTCGCGCAGGACCATCACGTCCTCGGCGGCGGACGGGATGCCCTTCAGCCCGAGCCGCGTGGAGGTGGGCCCCTCGTGCATGACGCCCTTGCCGGTGAGGAGGGGGTCCTCCTCGTGGACGGCGACGGGGAGGCCGAAGGCGCGGGCGTACTCGAGGGCGCGGCGCATGAGCGCCGACGAGACGACGGGCTTGCCGTCGTCGGTCACCCCGACGCAGCCCGCCGCCTTGAGCTCGCCGTACTCGGCGAGATCGTGGCCCTCCTGGCCGCGGGAGATGCAGCCGAGGGGGAGCACGCGGGCGAGGCCCGCCGCGGCCGCGCGGGCGAGCATGAGCTCGGTCACCGACGCGTTGTCGTTCACCGGCTTCGTGTTCGGCATCGCGCAGATGGTCGTGAAGCCGCCGGCGACCGCGGCCCGCGCGCCGGTCGCGACCGTCTCCTTGTACTCCTGCCCCGGCTCGCGCAGGTGCACGTGGAGGTCGACGAACCCGGGCGTCACCCACTTGCCGCGGGCGTCCACGGCGCGGGCGTCGCGCGGCCGCTCGACGCGCTCCGCCACCTCCGCGATCTTGCCGTCGCGCACGACCACGGTCCGGACGCCGTCGACGCCGTTCGCCGGGTCGATGACGCGCCCGCCCTCGATGAAGAGCGTCTCGGTGCTCATGCCTTCCCCTCGGCGCCCTCGGCGGCCTTGCCGCCCGCGAGCAGGTAGAGGACCGCCATCCGGACGGCGACGCCGTTCTGGACCTGGTCGAGGATCACGCTGCGCGGCCCGTCCGCCACCTCCGGCGCGAGCTCCACGCCG
Source organism: Anaeromyxobacter sp. (assembly GCA_020028115.1). Lineage (GTDB taxonomy): Bacteria > Myxococcota > Myxococcia > Myxococcales > Anaeromyxobacteraceae > Anaeromyxobacter. The sequence continues at coordinate 123 of JAHWYA010000006.1, read as the reverse complement.
CGGTTGATCGGGCCGGGGTGGAGGATGACGCAGGAGGGCTTCAGCCACTCCTCCGCCTTCTTCACGCCGAGCCCCCAGTACTTCGAGTACTCGCGGGTGTTCGGGATGAGCGGATCGCCGATC
>JAHWYA010000166.1 GCA_020028115.1 Anaeromyxobacter sp. | reverse complement strand
TTCCTCGACCACTTCGACAAGTTCCTCGTCGAGTTCGACCGGCTCATCTCCTTCAACCACCTGTACCAGAAGCGGCTCGGGGGCATCGCCGTCATCTCCGGCCCGCAGGCGATCGACTACGGCCTCTCGGGCCCGAACCTCCGCGGCTCGGGCGTCGACTGGGACCTCCGGCGCAGCATGCCGTACGGCGCCTACGCGAACTTCAAGTTCGACGTGCCGGTCGGCAAGGGCTGGGCGGGCGCGGTCGGCGACTCGTACGACCGGTACTACGTGCGCTGCCTCGAGATGGCCGAGTCCTCGAAGATCGTCCGGCAGGCGCTCGAGACGCTCCCCGAGGGGGAGATCATGGCGAAGGTGCCGCGCATCATGAAGCCCGAGGCCGGCGAGGCGGTCGGCCGGGTCGAGTCCGCCCGCGGCGAGATCGCGTACTACGTCGTGTCCGACGGGACCGCGAAGGCCCACCGCGTGCGCGCCCGGACCGGCTCCTTCACCGCGATGGGGATCATCGAGGACATCTCGAGCGGCCTCATGGTCGCAGACCTCGTCGCCCTCATCGCCAGCCTCGACGTCGTCGCCCCGGAGATCGATCGATGAGCGTCCCCGCCATCCCCTACGCCCCGAAGCGCACCGCGAAGTCGGTGGTGCTGCTCACGCTCGCGGTCGGCTTCATCCTGCCGGTCGCGCTCTTCGGCGCCATCCTCGTGCTCTCGCCGCTCACGAAGCCGGCGATGTTCGAGGCGCTCGTGAACCAGCTCGGCGGGAACTACGCCGCGTGGAGCCCGACCGCGAAGGCCGGCGCGTACGCCGGCGCCGCGGCCCTCCTCGGGTTCATGCTCCTCAACTTCGGCGCGATCATCTCCGGCACCACCGTCTGGTGGGAGATGCGGGTCAGCTCCCGCATGCAGAGCCGCATCGGCTACAACCGCGTGGGCGCCGGCGGCTTCTTCCAGTGGATCGCGGACGCGGTGAAGCTCCTCCTCAAGGAGGACCTCGTCCCGGCGGAGGCCGACCAGCTCCTCTTCCGCGCCGCGCCGTACTTCGTCCTCGTCGGGTTCGCGCTCACCTTCGTCGCCCTGCCCTTCGGCGAGAGCATCATCGCGGCCGACCTGAACGTCGGCATCTTCTACATGATCTCGGTGACCGCCCTCGTGGTGGTCGGCATCATGCTCGCGGGCTGGTCGTCGAACTCCAAGTGGGCGCTCTTCGGCGGCATGCGGTCCGCCGCGCAGGTCATCTCCTACGAGATCCCGGCGGGCATCGCGATCATGGTGCCGATCCTCATGGCCGGCACCCTCTCGATGCAGGGGATCATCCGCGCGCAGGGGCCGTGGCCCTGGCAGTGGTTCGTCTTCACGAACCCCTTCGCCTTCGTCGCGTTCATCATCTTCTTCATCGCGCAGCTCGCCGAGGGCAACCGGACGCCGTTCGACCTCCCGGAGGCCGACTCCGAGCTCGTCGCCGGGTACCTCTCGGAGTACTCGTCCTTCCGGTTCGCGCTCTACTTCCTCGTGGAGTTCGGGAACCTCTGGGTGATGGCCGCGGTCGCCGTGACGCTGTTCTTCGGCGGCTGGCAGGTCCCCGGCACGACCCTGCAGACCTTCCAGGACGCGATCGGCCCGGGCCCGCTCCCGGGCGCGGCGTGGTGGGGCCTGCAGCTCGCCTCGCTCGTCGTCTTCGTCGTGAAGACGCTCGTCGTCCTGAACGTGATCGTCTGGATCCGCTGGACGCTGCCCCGCATCCGCGTCGACCAGATGATGACGCTCTGCTGGAAGTACCTCGTCCCGTTCGCCTTCGTCTCCTTCGTCGCGACGCTCCTCTGGATGATCGTCGTCGCCCGCTACCCGGTGGCGGCGACCGTGACGGGCGGCGTCCTGACGGCGGTGTTCGCGGTCGTGCTCGCGGTCTTCCTGCGGCAGACCAAGGCCAACATCACCGCGGCGGGCGACCGCGTCGACCTCACGCACTGGTAAGGGGAGCCGGAACGACATGGCCACGACGACGGTCCGCGAGTACACCGGCGCCATCAAGGACACGGTGGTGTCCTTCTGGCACGGCCTCTCCATCACGCTGTCCCACCTCGTGCGGCGCCCGATGACGGTGCAGTACCCCGACCGCACGCCGATGCACGTCCGGGACATGCTGCCGCCGCGGTACCGCGGCTTCCTCGAGGTCGACGCCGCGATCTGCACGGGCTGCCAGGCCTGCGAGCGCGCCTGCCCGATCGGCTGCATCCAGATCACGCTCGAGAAGGACCCGGCGAACCCGAAGCAGCGCGTCGTCACGCAGTTCGACATCGACGAGGCGAAGTGCATGTTCTGCGGGCTCTGCGTCGAGCCCTGCCCGACCGGCTCCATCCAGCACACGCGCGAGTTCGAGGCGTCGCAGAGCGACATCCGGAACCTCGTGTTCCGCTGGGCCGACCCGGCGACCGGCTTCCCGGTCTACAAGGTCGACAAGACCGCGGAGTACTACCCCCGCGTCGAGCTCGGCTCGCTCGTGCGCGCGAAGCTCGAGACGCGCGCGTGGGACGCCCCCGGCCCGAAGTTCTTCCCGCCGGAGCCGCCCAGGCCCCCGGAGGAGAAGAAGCCGGCCGCGAAGCCGGCGGCTGCGGCTCCCGCTGCGGCTGCGGCTGCCCCCGCTCCCACGGCCCCCGCCGCCGCTCCGGCCGCGGACAAGCCCACCACCGAGACCAAGTGAGGCCGCCCACGATGAAGACCACCGCAGGAAAGCTCTCCGCCTGGTTCGTCGCGACGCTCCTCGTCGTCGTCTTCCTCGGCTACATGACGACGCAGGTCATCCAGCCGGCGTACGTGCCGGGTGTCGCCTCGACGGGCCCCGCCGGGCTCACCGACGTCCTCTTCTATGTCCTCGCCGCGGTCACCATCGCGGGGGCGGCGGGCGTCGCGCTCTCCCGGAACATCCTCTACTCGGCCGTCGGGCTCCTCATGGCGCTCCTCGGCGCCGGGTCGCTCTACGTCTTCCTCTCGGCGGACTTCGTCGCGGTGACGCAGCTGCTCATCTACATCGGCGGCGTCCTCGTCCTCATCCTCTTCGCGGTGATGCTGACGAACCGGATCACCGAGGTGAACGTCTCGAACACGTCCTTCGGGTCGTTCGGCGGCGCGCTCCTCGGCATCTCGGTCGCCCCGGTGCTCATCGCGGTGGTGACGCTCACCCCCTGGCCGGCGCGGGCCCCCGCGGCGCTCGCCCCGACGACCGCGCTGATCGGGAACGGGTTCCTGACGAAGTGGCTCCTGCCGTTCGAGGTCGCCTCCCTCGTCCTCCTCGCGACCCTCGTCGGCGCCGTCGTCATCGCCCGCAAGGAGATCAAGGCCGATTAGGCCGGAGACGCCATGATCACCTCGATCAGCCTCACCCACTTCCTCGTCGTCGGCGCGCTGCTCTTCACGTTCGGCCTCGTCACCGTCGCGACGCGGCGCAACGCGGTCGGCGTGCTGATGGGCGTCGAGCTCATCCTCAACGGCGCGAACGTGAACTTCGTCGCCTTCAACCACTACGTGACGGGCGGCGTCTCGGGGCAGGTCTTCGCCCTCTTCGTCATCGTCCTCGCGGCCGCGGAGGCCGCGGTGGGCCTCGCGATCGTCCTGGCCATCTTCCAGACGTTCAAGACCATCGACGTCCGCTTCGCGGACCTCATGCGGGAATAGGCGATGGACCTCCTGAACATGACCACCATCGGGAACGCACTCGCCCAGCTGCTCCGGGCGTCCGCCGAGCACGGCGCCGAGCACGTCCAGGCGGCCGCGGAGCACGGCGGGGCCGCCGCCGGGCACGCCGAGGCCGCAGGGCACGCCGTCGCCACGGCGCTCCACGTGCACCACGTCTCGTACCTCTGGCTCATCCCGCTCTTCCCGATCATCGGGGCGGCGATCAACGCAACCATCGGCTGGAAGCTCCAGCGGATGTTCGGCAAGAAGATCGTCCACCGCATCGCGGTGACGGCGATGCTCCTCGCCTTCGGGACGGCCCTCTACGCGTTCCGCCAGATGCTCGCGCTGCCGGCCGAGGAGCGGTTCCTCCAGAACACCCTCTGGAACCTGCTCACCGCCGGGCGGCTCTCGGTCGACCTCGGGTTCGCCCTCGACCAGCTCTCGATGATGATGGTGCTCGTCATCACCGGGATCGGGACGCTCATCCACGTCTTCTCGATCGGCTACATGGCCGACGAGCCCGCGTACTGGCGGTTCTTCTCGTACCTCAACCTCTTCGTCTTCGCGATGCTCCTCCTCGTCATGGGGGACAGCTTCGCGATCATGTTCTTCGGGTGGGAGGGCGTCGGCCTCGCGTCCTACCTCCTCATCGCCTTCTGGTACACGGACCCCGAGAAGGCCGCGGCCGGCATGAAGGCCTTCGTCGTGAACCGCTTCGGCGACTTCGGCTTCCTCGCGGGCCTCCTGCTCCTGTTCTGGGGCCTCGGCGGCTCGTGGGCGCCCCGCGACGGGCTCCGCACGACCGACTACGTGCCGCGCCCGGGCGTGCAGGCCGTCGCCGGCGCGGCGGACGCGGCGCAGTCCGACGCGCTCGCGCCCCGCGTGGACGGCGTGAAGGTCGGCCCGACGATGAACTTCCGCGAGCTGCGGGACCAGATCGTCCTCGACGCGGGCGGCGTGAAGACGGGCCTCCTCCACCAGGAGATCTGGGGCGTCTCGCTCCTCGCGCTCATCGGGATCCTCCTGTTCGTCGGCGCGATGGGCAAGAGCGCCCAGCTCCCCCTCTACGTCTGGCTCCCCGACGCGATGGCCGGCCCGACGCCGGTCTCCGCCCTCATCCACGCGGCGACGATGGTCACCGCCGGCGTGTACATGGTGGCGCGCCTCAACTTCATCTACGCGCTGTCGCCCTCGGCGATGGGCTGGGTCGCCCTCGTCGGCGCGCTCACCGCGCTGTTCGCCGCGTCGATCGGCTTCTTCCAGTACGACATCAAGAAGGTCCTCGCGTACTCGACGGTCTCCCAGCTCGGGTTCATGTTCATCGGCGTGGGCATCGGCTCCTACTGGGCCGGCGCCTACCACCTCCTCACCCACGCCTTCTTCAAGGCGACCCTCTTCCTCGGGTCGGGGTCGGTGATCCTCGGCTGCCACCACGAGCAGGACATGCGGAAGATGGGCGGGCTCAAGAAGTACATGCCCATCACGCGCTGGACCTACCTCTACGCGTGCATCGCCATCGCGGGCTTCCCGATCGCGAACGGCTTCTACTCCAAGGACGAGATCCTCTGGAAGGCGTTCACGAGCAACCACCTCGCGCTCTTCGGGACGCCGGCGCCCTGGCTCGGGCCGCTCATCTACGTGATCGGCATCGTCGCGGCGACCGGCACCGCCTTCTACATGTACCGCTCGTATTACATGACCTTCACCGGCGAGTACCGCGGCGGCGAGGGCCACCACGACGAGCACAACGAGGATCCGCACTCGGCGACGGCGACGGCGATGTCGCACACGTCGGTCGCGGTCCATGCCTCGGACGGCGCCGTCCACGCGGACGGGCACGCGCACGGGCACGCGGCCCCCGCCCACGGCG
>JAHWYA010000165.1 GCA_020028115.1 Anaeromyxobacter sp. | reverse complement strand
GCGGCGACGGCGCGGGCTCGAGGTCGAACACGCCGCGGAGCGCCGCGAGGATCGCGTCGGGCCCGCGGCCCGCGGGATCGCGGACGAGCCGGTTGTAGGCGAGGATCTGCATCTGGTCGTGCGGGAACACGACCGCGAGGAACGCGCCGTGCTCGCCCGGCTGCCCGCGCCGCCTCGCGTGCACCCGCGACGCCGCCGCGGAGCGGTGGTGCCCGTCCGCGACGTAGAGCGCGGGGACCTCGCGGAAGAGCGCCTCGATGCGCCGCCCGGCGTCCGCGGGCACGACCCACAGCTGGTGCCCGACGCCGTCCGGCGTCACGAGGTCGTACGCCGGGGCCCCGCGCTTCACGTCCTCGACGGCGCGGTCGATCTCGGCGACCGCCCGGTAGGTGAGGAACACCGGCTCGTCGTGGGCGGAGAGCGTGTCGATGTGGCGGACGCGGTCGTCCTCCTTGTCCGCCCGGGTCTTCTCGTGCTTCTTGATGACGTCCCGGTCGTACTCGTCGACGGACGCGCACGCGACGAGCCCCGTCTGGCGGTGCGCGCCCATCCGCTGCGCGTAGACGTACAGGCGCGGCTCGGGGTCGGGGACGAGGACGCCGCGGCGGACGAGCTCGGCGAGGTTCTCACGCCCCTGCGCGTAGACCGCGTCCGCGTGCTCGTCCGTCCCCTCGGGGAGATCGATCTCCGGGCGCGAGACGCGCAGGAAGCTGTCGGCGTTCCCGCGGGCGAGCGCGCGCGCCTCCTTCGTCGAGACGACGTCGTAGGGAGGCGAGGCGACGCGCGCGGCGGCGGCGGCGGGCGGGCGGAGGGCGCGGAACGGCGAGAGCGTGGCCATGGGGACGGGGATTCTAGAGCAGGGTGCGGGTCCGTGCAGCGACGAGCGAGACGACGGACGGGGCACGCGGTCCCGATGCCCGAACGTCACGGCGGAAGACGAACGTCCCCCGCGACGGCTCGCGCCCGAAGGCGCGAGCCGTCGGTGCTACCCCCAGAGCTTCTCGTCGCGAGCCTTGAGGAGCCTCCCGCAGATCGAGCAGATCTTCACGCGGCCGCCGGTCGCGGCGCCGCGCCCGTCGGAGTAGAGGTGCTCGCAGCCCTCGAGCAGCCGGCTCTCCTCGGCGCGCATCTGCTCGAGCTCGAGCTCCCGCTTCGCGATGTCGGCCCGCAGCTCTTCGCGGCGAGCGAGGCGTTCGGCTTGCGTCACGCGGCTGCTCCTTTCACCCCTCCGCGAAACGGGCAGTCTACCGCGGAGGTGGGCGGATGTCTCTCCCACCGGATGGCCCGCGGGGGCGTGCCGCAGAGATCCCACCTGGGCGTCCGTGGTAGAAAGCCTGCTCGCCGACCGACCGCTCCTTCCGGAGGTTTTCGATGCGCAGGGCCGTCCTCCTCGCTCCCCTCGTCCTCGTCCTCGCCGCGCCCCGTGCGGCCGCGGCCGCGGGCGCCGACGGGATGTCCGAGGACGAGCGGACGTACTGCGCCTCGGAGCTGGACGTCGTCGACCGCCGCCGGAAGGTGTTCGAAGGCCAGGGGCTCTCGCCCGCGGAGGTCGCGCGCAAGAACGAGTCGCAGCTCCTGGCGCTGCGCGAGTGCCGCGACCGGTTCCGGGCGGACGCGCGCCGCGCGGCGGAGAACAAGCAGGACCTCGAGGAGGTGGGGCGCCGCGCCGGCCCGAACGCGACCGAGCTCGAGCGGGACCGCGCCTGGCGCGAGATCCGGCGCGAGCGGCTCGCCTCGAAGAGCCGGTCGTCGCTCAACGCCGAGGAGCGTGCCGAGCTCGACTCCGGCATGGGCGAGGAGCTCCAGGCGACGCACCGGGCGCTCGACAACGCGCACCAGCGCGATCCCTACTTCATGCGCGTGGTCTACAGCGCCATCGCCTGCTACCACGGCGAGCGCCGCGGGGACCTCCGCGAGCTCATCTCGTCCGAGGAGAGCCTCCTCAAGCTCGGCACCGGCGACCGAACGAAGCTCTACGCGCTCAAGAGCGAGCTCCGGGTGTCCGAGGAGGTGCTCGCCCGCAACACCGAGGCCTTCCGGAGCATCCCAGCCGGCCCCGAGCGGTGCACGAGCCAGACGGTCGCGGTCGTCGCCCACTGCCTCGCCGTCCGCCTCTCCGGATCGCGCTCCGAGCCCGGCTGCGACTCGGAGGAGATCCAGCAGTACGTGCGGTTCGTGAAGTGACGTGAAGTCCTGAACGAGGGAATCGAAATGCGAAACCAGTCCAGCGTCCTCGCCGCGATCGCGCTCGCGGCCCTCGCCACCGCCTGCGCCTCCTCGCGTGACGTCGACGCCGTCGGGGGGAGCTCCTGCACCGGCTGCCACGGCGGAAAGAACGACACCTCCGGCGCGCCTCCCTTCGACGTCCAGGGCGCCACGAGCTCGGTGGCCGTCGGCGCGCACGCGAGGCACCTCGCGGTGGGCGTGACGTGCGAGACCTGCCACCGGGTCCCGGCGAGCGTGGGCGCGCCCGGGCACGCGGACGGCACCGTCGACGTCGTCTTCGGTCCCGCGGCGCAGGATCCCTTCTCCGCCTCCACCGCGGCGTACGTCTCCGCGACCCACACCTGCTCGAGCGTCTACTGCCACGCGCCGACCTGGGCGCCCGGCGGCACGACCCCGCCGCCGTGGGACGGGGCGATCACCGGCTGCGGCGACTGCCACGCCGCGGTCCCCGCGTCGCACGGCGCCATCGGCTCCTTCGCGTGCAGCACCTGCCATCAGACGACGGTGGCCGACCCCGGCGTCCTCCCGACGATCATCCCCGGCGGCGCGCACGCGAACGGCGCCAAGGACGCGTCCGCGCACGATCCCGGGTTCACGCAGTCGAACGCGAACGGCGTGACGCCGCACGGCCTCGCCGCGCTCTACCGCAACCTCGGGGCGTTCCCGAACGGCCTCGCGGACTGCCGCGCGTGCCACGGCGCCACGCTCGACGCGGGGATCATCTCCGGCATTCCGAGCTGCGACAACTGCCACCAGGACTTCTCGCAGCCGGGCACGGCCGGGACCGACTGGCGGACGGACTGCACGTTCTGCCACGGCGACCTGAACCGCACGGACGCGAGCTACCAGCTCACCGACGCGGCGCCCCCCCGCGACGCCGCGGGCAGCCAGACGTCGGCGCGCGTCGGCGTCCACCAGTCGCACCTGTTCGGCGGCGCGACCCCCATCTCGGCGGGCGTCGCCTGCGACAAGTGCCACGCGGTCCAGACCGACCTCGGGCACGTGGACGGCACGGCCGCCGTCGCGCTCAAGGACCCGGCCGGATCGGCGAGCGGCGCATTCACGCCCGGCGCCGGCGGGGCCGCGGGGACCTGCGCCACGACCTACTGCCACGGAAGCTTCACGGGCGGCGCGGCGGCGAACACCCCATCGTGGACCGGCGCCGGCACGCAGACGTGCAGCACCTGCCACGGCGCGCCGCCGAACACGGGCCGCCACCCCGGCGCGGACAACGCGCCGGGCGGGCACGGCTCCCTGAACTGCCAGCACTGCCACTTCGACGTCGCGACCACCGGCGCGATCAAGCCGGGCGGCCGGGCGCTCCACGTGAACGGCGCGAAGGACGTGAAGCTCTCGACGAACGGAACGATCGCGTCCGGGAACGGCGCCTGGAACGGCACGAGCTGCACCGGCTCCTGCCACGGGAGCGGGACGCCGACCTGGAACCCGTAGGCGCGACCCAACGCTGAAGCGCGCGGCGCCCGGTCCTCTCCCGAGGGCCGGGCGTCTCTTCTTCCGGGACCCTGCCGCGGCGCGGCCTACCGATCCGCCAGCCAGTCGCGCGCGGCCTCGAGGTCGTCGAACAGGGCGTGCTCCGCGGGCCGCGCGGGTCGGTCGAAGGTGCGCCGCTTGAGCCCGGACGCTCCGACGACGGCGCGCGCCCGGATCCGCTCCGCGGTCCGCGCGACGAAGGCCTCCACGATCTCGTCGGTCTCGTGGTTCACGATGGCGCCGGTCACGTCCATGAGGAGGAGCACCGACCGCAGCGGGCCGGTGAGGATGGCCCGCTCCGCCTCCCGGATCCCGGTCGCGTGCTGCGCCGGGCTCGCGTGCGCGAGGTCCAGGTACAGGATGAGCTTCCCCCGGTGATCGATGTAGCGCGGCCGTTCCATGGGCCCCCCCGGGCCGGACTCGTCGCGATCCCTATAGCAGACGACCCGTGCGGCGAGGTGCCCCGCCGCGAATCCTGGAAGGGCCGTAGCGGCTCACACCGGCGCCGGACGAAGTCGGCCACCCACACGGAATCACCCGATGCGACTCAGCCGCACGACGATCGTCGCCCCCGTCCCCGGCCGCCCCGAGGCGCTCGTGGTCCAGCCGCTGTCCGGTCAGGCGGCGATCGTCGGCGAGGCGGAGGCCCGCGCCCTCGAGACGCTCGGCCGCGGCGCCGCGCTGCCGCCGTCGCTCTCCGAGGAGACGCTCCGGGCGGCCGCCTTCGTCGTGGACTCGGACGCGGACGACGACGCGCTCGCGGCGGCGGCGCGCGCGGACTTCGAGGCGGAGGCCGCGCGGACCCCGACCCAGCTCGTCGTGGTCCCGACCTTCGGCTGCAACCTCGCGTGCACCTACTGCTACCAGGAGCCGTTCGACCCCGCGGGCGGCCTCGTCGCGCCGGAGGTGATCGACGCGTTCTTCGCGTACGTCGACCGCTTCCACGGCGCCGAGCAGCCGCGCCCGTACCTCACCCTCTTCGGCGGCGAGCCGCTCGTCGACACGCCCGCCCACCACGATCGGCTGCGCCGCTACCTCCACGGCGCCGCCGCGCGCGGGATCCAGGTGGCGGCGGTGACGAACGGGCACGACCTCGAGGCCTTCGTCCCGTCCCTCGCCGCGGCGCGCGTGAAGGAGGTGCAGGTCACGATCGACGGCCCGGCGGCCGTCCACGACGCGCGGCGCCCGCACCGCTCCGGGCGCGGCACGTTCGACCGCGTCGTCCGCGGCGTCGACGCGCTCGTCGCCGCGGCGGTGCCGGTGAACCTCCGCGTGGTGGTCGACCGGGAGAACCTGCCCTCGCTCCCCGCCCTCGCGCGGCTCGCGGACGAGCGCGGCTGGCTCGATCTCCCCGAGTCGCGCCTCAAGACGCAGCTCGGGCGGAACTACGAGCTGTTCGGGTGCGCGAGCGCCCAGCCGCGCGCCGCGCTGTTCGATCGCGTCGAGCTGTGGGCCGAGTTCGTCCGGCTCGCGGAGGCGGACCCGGCCGTCCGCCGGTTCCACCGGCCGCGCCTGCACGGGGCACGGCACCTCGCCGAGCACGGGGAGCTCCCGCTGCCGAACCTCGACGCGTGCCCCGCCGCGAAGAAGGAGTGGGCCTTCTCGCCGGACGGCGCGCTCTACGGCTGCACGGCGACGGTCGGGAACCCGCGCTACAGGCTCGGGACGTTCCACCCCGAGATCGTGCGCGACGAGGCCGCGATCGCGCCGTGGCGCGCCCGCTCCACCGAGAGCATCGCCGAGTGCTGGTCGTGTGCGGTCGCCCCGCTGTGCGGCGGCGGGTGCGCCGCGCTCGCAGACGCGCGCGGCCGGGGCGTCGGCGGCCCCGAC